>NZ_CDWWEW010000323.1:0-5994 GCF_977966315.1 Frankia sp. CeRuru1 | reverse complement strand
CCTCAACGACGTACGCCCTCGTCACGAGGCACGCCCCTTCCGCGAAGCCCGCCACTCCCACGAAGCCCGCCCGCGCGACGCGGCCCGGTTCCCGTTCCCGGACCGACGCTGAGCAGCGGCCGCAGGTAGCCGGCCGGCATCGACTCCCCCACGATCACTCCGTCCGCCTCGACCCACGCGTGCGCGGCGAACGGCGCGATGGTGCGCACCCCCACACGCCACGTCGGGAACGTTCCGGTCAACCGGCACAGCAGGGCGGTCGCTATCGAGCGGGGAACGCAGCCCCGCGCGCCGCGGCAGGTGAGGCTCACGGCTGTCACCGCCTGCCGGGCGGCGAGCGCGGTGTCATAGTCGGCCGGGCGGGCGCCCGCGCCCACCTCCGTGAGCACCCGGCAGATGCGGGCCGGCGACTGGGTCGCGAGCACCCGCGCGATCCCCACGGCGACCAGCGCGCCGAGCCGACGAGCGAGGGACGGTTTCGCCTCCGGCCGCTCGACCACCATCGGCGCGGTCACCGGGCCTGCGCCCGGGGATCGCAAACCGCCTCGGTCTCGGGTGACCATCGGGGTTCGGGCTCAGCCTCGATGAGGCCCACGTCCGCGAGTTGGGCGAGCAGACCCTCCACGTCGCGGCGCGCCGTCTCCGGGTCAACCTCGCTGGCCTCACACAGCCCGCGGGCGGCGGCTGCCGTGTCGCCGCCGTCGAGCAGGATCCGCAGCACCAGGTCACCCGAGGGGTTGAGGGTCCAGTACCGGCCGTTGTCGATATGGAGGAGCACCGCTCCGTACTCGGTCGGCGCCCGCACTACGTCAGGCCGCAGCGTCACCATGATCACTCACTCCTCCGGTAGCTCACTCAACTTCTCCGGTAGCGCAGTCACTCCTCCGGTAGCGCAGTCAGGGCCCCGCCGGTAGCGCAGTCAGGGCTCCGCCGGCTCGCGAGCACCCGCAGCCACGCGTCCACCGCGAACGTCGGTTGCAGCGCCTGGTGGCGATGACCAGGTACGGACGAAGATCGGCATGCCTGGCGCAGCGCGTCCGGCTCGATCAGGCCGAGATCGGCCAACGGGCTGTCATCGCACAGCTTCACCAGGACGTCCTGGCTGGCGCGCAGGCCCTGATCCGCCTCGGCGGCGGCATCCGCCTTGGTCTCGCGGCGCAGGCATTCCTGTGGCACCACCCGGCGCATGGCCTCCTTCAACAACGGTTTGTACTCCCACGGACCGGTGCGCTCCTCGGGCCGCACCGCCAGCGCCGCCCGGACCACCCGATCGTCGAGGAAGGGGGCGGCGAGCGGCGGGCCGACCGGATCGGCGAGCTGGTCGAACAGCCGGAACACCGCCGCGCCGGCGCGGATGGCGAAGAGATCGGCGTGGCCGTCCCGGGTCTCGGCCAGCGGCCAGGCGCGCCGGGCGGCCTCCGCGAACGCTCCGGCCAGCAGGTCGAGGGCCGCCGGCGTGAGCCAACCCGGGACCACAGGCGGAAAGGCCCAGTCGAGCGGGGCCAGGACGCCCGGGTGGGATCGGCCGAAACCGGAGGAACCGGAGAAACCGGAGAAACCGGCCGGACGGTGGGCCTGGTCGACCGTGGCGCGGCGGGCCTGGTCGAGCGCATCGGCCATGTCGGCGAGGCAGTCCCGGTAGCCGCGCGGCCACATCATCCGCAGACACGCCATCCGCGGCCAGCCCTCCTGCGCTCGGTGTCCGCGCAGGTCGTGCAGCGCCCGCCAGGGCCGGCGGCGCAACAACCGGGGGAGGTAGGCGGGACAGCCATAGGCGACCTCGTCGCCACCGAACCCGGTGAGGTGCACCCGCGGCCCGTACAGCGCGACCCGGTCAAGACCCGCGCGCAGCTTCGCCCGGTCGACGATGCCGACGAACGGCCGGTCAAGCGGTTCGTCGGCGTCGGCAATGCCGTCGTAGACGAGGGGAAGCCCGGCGGCGGGCAGGACCTCGCGCGTGACGCCGGGGAGCGTGGCCGCGGCCCGCGCGGCCCACTGGGCGTCGTCGTCACCGGGATCGCGGGCGATCCCGGTGAGCGCGACCACGTCGGCGGGGCCGCGCGCGGCCAGGCAGCACACCGAGGTGGAGTCCAGCCCGCCCGACAGATCACAGCTCACCGTCCCGCCGCCGGCGACCCGCGCCGCCACGGCCTCGGCGAGAGCCGCCCGCAGGGTCGGCGCCCCCTCCGCACGGGACCGCACCGGTGCCGGTCGACGCCACCACCGCAGGACAGTGGCCTTCTCGTCAGGGCCGACGAGAAGGTAGTGATCCGGGGGCAGCGCGTCGATCGGCTCCCAGAGCACCAGGTCGTCGAGCGGATGGGGCGGTGACGGGTCGAGCAGCGACAGGGCCAGCGCCGCCCGGTTCAGCGGGGCGCCCGTGATCCGGGCGAGCACGTCGGCGCGGTCGGCGGCGACCAGCTGGCTGCCCAGCCGGGCGGTGAAGACCCGCCGGGTTCCCGTCGGGCTGCCCTGGATACGACGGTGGCCGTCGATTTCGGCGATCACGTGGTAGTCGCCGGCCACCGCGCGCGCGAGGTCGAGAGCATGCACGTCACGGGCCGAGAGAAGCAGCCGCAGGAGCTGTCGCGCGTTGGTCGCGGCACACCCGATCAGGGCCAGTCGCGAGCGCCCGGCGACGGCACTGACCATGGCGTCGTCCGGCCAGTTGCCGACGATCCACGGCCGCCCGGAGGCGTACCGCAGCATGCGACGGACCCCCGGCGGACGCACGACGGGATCACGGTCGGCCAGCACCAGAAACCAGCAGGACGGAATCGGGACCACCGCCACCCCGGCCGCCGTCACGCAAAACGCCGCCAGAAATAGTCACGCCCCCAGCCCCAGCGGCCGTTCGTCACTGCGGCGAAGCTGCCGGCATCCTCCAGTCGCGGGGGGAGGTAGGTAGCCTTCATCGTCTTCTCCTCAGCGGTTTCCGCGCGCCCGCGCCGTGACGCGCACCCTTGCGACGCGCACCCTTGCGACGCGCGCCGGTGGCGATACACGACGGCGCCGCGCCCGTGGCGCGGGCGCCGGCCAGCTGGTCCGGCCCGTCTGGTTGAAATTCCCCCGCCGGGTTCACTGGCGGTTCAGCTGACTTCCGGTGGTGAATTTGGGGGACCTGAGCACGGTCTGCGGTCCCTGGACCGTGCTCAGGTCCCCATAACTCGACCGCCGCACGACTCGGCCGGCACGGCCGTGGTATCAGGTGATCCACGAGTCCGGATTCAGTACATGCTGATGGGCACGCCGCAGTTCGACACCGGGCTCGATCCCGAGTTCGGTCACCAGCCGCCGGTAGACCGTCTGGTACTCGGCCAGTGCCTCGGCCCGCCGGCCGGTGTGTTCCAACGCGAGGATCAGTTGGGCCCAGAGACGTTCCCGGGTCGGATGTTCGACCGTGAGCGCCCGCAGGGTCGGCAGCACCCGATCGTACTCGCTGAGGGCCAGGCGGGCGTCGATCAGGTCCTCGCACACCGCCCAGCGAGCCTCCTCCAGCCGGAGGACCTCCGAGCCTGCGATCTCCGCCGGGAGCTCGTCGAACGCGTCCCCCCGCCACAGCGCGAGGGCACCTTCGAAAAACCCGGCGGCGCGTTCCGGTGAGCCGGCACGCACGGCGGCGCGGCCCTGCTCAGCGGCCGATTCGAACCGCTTAGCGTCGATCTCACCGGGCGCGACGACCAGGCGGTACTCCCCCGGCCGGCTCTCGATGCGCCCGGGGCCGTTCCCCCCGGCTCCGGGCGTGCCCAGGGGCGGCCGGAGGGTGTGCCGCAGCTCCGAGAGATAAGTCTTGATGTTGCCCCCAGCGGAGCGCGGCGGGGCATCCTGCCAGAGCGCGAGCCGCATCCCGTCCACACTCACCCACTGGCCGGCGTGCAGCAGCAGGGTCAGCAGCAGGATGCGCTTCTTGCGCTGGTCGATGCGGACCTGCTCACCCGAGGATCGCCGCACCTCCAGCGGTCCCAGGACCGCGAACAGGAGGCCGGCCCCGGTCGCGGAAGATGCGTTCGGACTCGCCTCAGATAGGTAGTCGTCGAGCATCGTGGCTCTCATCGATCGGGCCCCCGTTTCGGTTTTCCCGTGCGGGCCGGCTGGTCCCGCCCGGGCCGGTGCCGTCTCCCGGCCCGGTGCTGGCCCGGTGGCTGAATACCCCCAGCTCACCCCGGGTAGTCATCCGGTGCATGCGGATATCGAGCAACGCTCTCGGGCGGGTCGGGAACACCGCCCGACAGCGCCGGCGCCCGGTCGGCGGGCCTCGATCAGGGTCAGATCCCGAGCTTCGCCCGCGTCTGCGGCCCGACGATCCCGTCGACCACCAGACCGTGCTTCAGCTGGAAGTCCTTGACCATGTGGTTGGTCTGGTACCCGAACTTCCCATCCACGCTGATCGGGTAGCCAAGGCTGGCGAGCCTCTTCTGGATCTGGTGCACGTCGAGGCGGAACCCGAGGCCGATGGCCAGCGACGGGTAGCGGGCCGCACGCGCCACCACGGCCGCACGCGCCGGGGCAGCCGCACGCGCCGGGGCAGCCAGCGAGGAGTAGGAGACGTTCGTGAACCGCGCGCCGCGCGAGACGGCCGCCGCCGCTGCCTGTCCCCGGGCCAGGTAGCGGTAGTGCATGCCCTTGGTGTAGGCGCTCCAGGCGGTGATGCCCTGGCCTTCACAGACCTTCTTCGCCGCCCAGGCGTTGACGGTTGGGTCGTAGAGGTTGCGGTTACCCACCCAGCCGGCGTGGGCCCGCATGTTGATCTGCCACAGGCCGCGCGAGTCCTCGCCGGAGGTGGCGTGGGCGTAGGGGTTGCCGCCGGACTCCGCAAGAGCCACCGCGACCCAGGTGGCCAGCGGGACACCGCGGCAGCCGGGCAGTCCCGCGTTCGCGGCCGCGCTGGCGATCGTCACATCGGGGACCGTGGTGGCGGCCCTGGCCGGGCTCGCGGTGGCGAGCATGCCGGCGCCGGCGCCGATCACACCGACGGCGGCGACAACGGCGCCCCGGGTCCGGGTGGAATTTTTCCGATGCTTTCCCTTGGCCATTTCTTTGACATCTCATTTCGGTGTCGTCGAGCACAGACTGGTGATCGAGGGGAGGGATGCCGCTCGAAGGAGGGCGAGCGGAGACGACCGCGCTGGAGAAGAGCAGCACCCAGTGCCGGTCCCCCGGTGCGCCGAGGGTCCGTCCGGGGACGACCGATCGACGCGCCCTGGGGATTCCGGGGTCGATGGGCTGAGCAGCCCGGCAGGCGGCCGCGGTCATTCCGTTCCGGGCCTGGCGGGCCCGGTGGACGGCAGGGGTCAGCCGACCACGGATGACGAGGTCAGGTGGCTTTCAGCCGAGCTGGTGGTATCGCGCGTCAGCGCGATCGGCCGGTACGGGCACCGACCGGATGGCACGTTCTCGCGAAGACGTCAGGGCGAGAACGGCGCCCAATATGGCGGGGACGCACCGCGGGTCGCGCCGAACGGCGTCACGGTCCAGAAGACCGGAGCCGAGCGTTCCTGAAACACAGGCAACGTCGAGTCCTTCCCGTACGCCTGCGAGGTTAGCTGTCGGGTTCGGGCCGGGAAGCCCGGCCGTTTCCGCGGCGTGCGCGTAACGGCTTAACCCCAAGGGCGGCCCGCAACGAGCCACCCGGAGGAACGTGGTTCCCCCGCTTCTGCCCAAGGTCTCTCGGAGGGAGCTCCGGACCGTGGGCAGAACTCGGCGTCGGCCCGGAGCTGTTGATACCTCGCAACCGTAGCGAACTACAGACCGTAGTGACAAGTACGAGTTGTGCCGAATCTGGGCACATGTTGGTCACGATGCGTGCATAACGCTGCGGTGCCGCAACTCTCGGACATCAATAGCAGCTACCGGTAGCGATATAGATCACCCGTCACGACCGAATCTTGGCGATATGACCGGTCTGTCGAGACGGGGACCGGTGGCCACGGGGACCGGTGGCCACGAGGACCGGTAGCCACGGGGACCGCCCGGCCGCCCGGCAATCCCTGCGCC
>NZ_CDWWEW010000322.1:0-6004 GCF_977966315.1 Frankia sp. CeRuru1 | reverse complement strand
GCCGCTCTCGTCGTCCCCGTGAGCCTCGCCGCCGCCGTCGGCCTCGCTCGCCGGCCAAGGGAAGGCACCGGCCCGGTAGGCGCCGATCAACGTCGCCGGATCCAGCTCACCGCCGACGGCGACCGGGGCCTGGCGTGGGCTGGTCAGCAGCGAGAGCCCGTCCCATACGGTGGGGCCGAGATCGCGGGGCGGCGCCGTCAGCGCCACGACTTGACCGCCGGCGTCCGATCCGGGGTGACTGGGGCGTTCAGCACGGCACTCTCCATCGTCGGGGAGAGATCGCCGGGACATTCCTCCGTCCGGCCGATCGTCTCCGGATCGATCATGCCAGCCGACGGCGCCCGTCGCCGCAGTTGCTCGGTCACCTGCTCGGATGGGCCCGGATGGCCGAGGAAATAGCCCTGAGCCAGGTCGCAGCCGAAATCCCGCAGCATCCGCATCGCCCCGGCGGTCTCCACGCCCTCGACGACGATGCGCAGGCCGAGCGCGTGGGCGAGTCCAACCGTCGAACGGACGATCGCCTCGGCCCGGCCGTCGACCTCCATGCGTTGGATGAATGATTTGTCCAGCTTCAGCACGTCGACGGGCAGCTCCCAGAGCCTGGCCAGGGAGGAGTACCCGGTGCCGTAGTCGTCGACGGCGATTCCGATCCCCAGGTCGCGCAGCTCCCCGAGTACGGCGGCCGTGCGGACCCGGTCGAGCATCAACGTGGTCTCGGTGATCTCCAGCTCGAGTGCCGTCGGGCTCAGCCCGAAGCCGGAGAGCATGCCGCTGACCTGTTCGGGAAAGCCACGGTCCAGCAGGTCCGAGGCGGACAGGTTCACCGCCACCGCGACGTCGAATCCGGCGGAGTGCCACTGCCGGCACTGGCCCAGGGCGGTCTCCAGCACCTCGATGGTCAGCATCCGGATGAAACCGGCCTGTTCGGCCAGGGGGACGAACTCCTCTGGCCCGAGCAGGCCGCGGCGGGGATGCCGCCAGCGGACCAGGGCCTCTACGGCGTTCGCCTGCCCGGAATCGAGGTCGACCTTGACCTGGTAGTGCACCTCCAGCTGGCCGGTGCCGAGCGCCGCGCGTAGGGACTCGATCATGTCGAGGCGGACGAGGCTGTTCACGTCGGACCCGGGACGGTAGGACTCCACGCCGGTGCGGCCCGACTTCGCGGCATACATGGCCACATCGGCGCGCTGCAGCAGGGTGTGGGCGTCCTCGGCGTGGTCGGGGTACACGGCGGCGCCGATGCTCGCGCCGACGTGCAGGGTCACCCCGCCGACGTCGAAGGGATCGTCGAGCACGGCCAGCACCCGGTCGGCGACGCGTTTCGCGGCCTCGATGTCCGAGTGTTCGAGCAGGACCGCGAACTCGTCGCCGCCCAGGCGGGCATGCAGGTCGCCGGGACGCAGGGCGTCGGAGATACGGGTTCCGACCTGCGCCAGCAGCGCGTCGCCCACCTGATGCCCCAGCGAGTCGTTGATCTCCTTAAACCGGTCAAGGTCCAGCAGGAGGAGTGCGAAGGTGTCCACCCCGGTGGCGTGCTGCTCGGCCTTCGTCAGCCGTTCGATGAAGCCACGCCGGTTCGCCAGGCCCGTCAGCTCGTCGGTGCGGGCCAGCGCTTTGCTCTCGGCGAGCTGCTGGACCTCGATGAAGGTGAACGCGGCGCGGGCCAGTGCCGTCAGCACCGTGGCCGCGGCGAGCCCAACGGTGATCTTTGGCAGCTGGACCGCGGCGCCGAGGACGAGCAGACCGAGCGCGATCACGGTGAGCACCAGCGGGACCGCGATGACGCCCCAGCCGGACATCTTGGCCGGTGGGTGCCAGCGCGGTCGCTGCCAGGCGGCCAGGGCCGGCATGAGCACCGAGAACAGCCACAGCGTGCTGAGGAGGCCGGACCCGGGGTCCCTGTCCGTGGTGACGCTGACCAGTAGGAGCGAGTCGGCTATCGCGAAGCCCACCAGCCCGATGCCCAGCAGCCACCACATCCGGCCGGGATGCCAGCCCAGCAGACTGAACACTGTGACGATCAGCAGGATCAGCAGCAGGTCGGCGAGCGGATAGATCAGGTTCACCGTCATCGTCCACGCGCTGTAGCGCGGATACGAGTTCGCCATCGCCACGCCGATGCCGCTGGTCAGCGCGGCTACGCCGAGCAGGCCGACGAGCGCGTCCATCCAGACGCTCGTGTGCAGCCGGAGCACTCTTCTGCGTAGCAGGAGGATGACGGCGACATAGCACGCCGGATAGAAGAGCAGCCAGCCGAGATCGGCCAGCGACGGCCCGAGGTCGTCGTCCTGCCGGCCGGCGACCGCCGTGTTGTAGTAGATCGTCGCGCATCCGTAGCTGACGAGCCCGGTGCCGAGCAGCGCCCAGGGCAGGCGTTCGCCGCGGATCAACACCGCCCGCGACAGGCAGATCAGGCCCGAGCCGAGGGCGACGCCGTAACGCAGCGACCCGGTCTCGTTGCCGATGCGGGGCACGGTGACGAACGCGGAGACGGACAGGTAGACCGTGGCGACGATCAGGACGAGCTGGGCGGCCCGGATCAGACGGAACCGGCGCGGGGGAGGGGGAGAGGCGGTCAACCGGTCATCCCCCCGCAGAGTGGTGGGAGCCTGCGCACGTGCCCGGCATCGTGCCGACGGCCATCGCCCGGTGCCGCGGCGACGACACCCGCGGCACCGGCGGCCGCCTTGCCGGCCGGTTCGCCGAAAAAGATGATCTTTCATGGGTGTGCCGTGGGCGGGCGATGGTGGCGGCTCCCCCTCCGGCCCCTCTCCGGTGCGGCCATGGTGCCGACCCCGCAGGCCCGGTAATCGACCACCGCCGGTGGCGACCGGTCGTGCGGGAGGGACAGGGCTACCTCCGTCGAGGGAAAGGGTACGGACACCCCGGAGGTCCCGCCACTCGGGCCTCATGTGACCATCATGACGGAGGCTTGGCCGGGCATGCCTACATTCTCGTACATCTTGGTCTCTTGTCATTTATATGCAAAAATTTGTCGCGATTTGCTGGTGTGGCGTTGGGTTCAGGTGGGGTGACCGTGCGCAGGCGTGGCCGTGTCGTCGACTCATCACGTCAGGGCGGCCCGATCGTGGTCACTGCGGCGGGAGGCTGCCGTCGCGAGACATGGTAGGAAAATGTCGGTCATGTCCCACTTCCCGCGCTGGAGGCGGGGGAGGAGCGCACATGCGGATCGGTCTGCAACTACCCGACTTCACCTCCCCGCACGGTTCCGGGCGGCTCGGGGAGGATCTGGCCGAGGTGGTCCGCGTGGCGGACACGGTCGGATTCGACTACCTGGCCGTCATGGACCACTTCTTCCAGATCGCGATGGTCGGTCCGGCCGAGAACGATATGCTGGAGGCGTACCCGACGCTGGGTTTCCTGGCCGCCCACAGCCGCCGCGCGAAGCTGCTGACCCTGGTCACCGGGACGGTCTACCGGGAGCCCGGCGCCCTGGCGAAGATCGTCGCGACGCTGGACGTGCTCTCCGGCGGGCGAGCCTGGCTGGGCATCGGCGCCGCCTGGTACGAACAGGAGGCGGTCGGTCTCGGTCTGCCGTTCCCGCCGCTGGCCGAGCGGTTCGAACGGCTCGAGGAGACGCTGCAGATCTGCCTGCGGATGTGGAGCGGTGACGAGAGCCCCTTCTCCGGCCGGTACTACCAGTTGGCCCGTCCACTGAATTCGCCGCGGCCGCTGACGCGGCCGCATCCACCCATCCTGATCGGTGGGGGTGGCGAAAAGAAGACGCTGCGTCTCGTCGCCCGGTACGCACAGGCGTGCAACCTCTTTCCCGGTCCCGATCTGGCGCGCAAGCTCCAGGTGCTGCGCGAACACTGTGAACGCGAGGGTCGGAACTACGACGACATCCTCAAGACCGTGGTCTTCTCCTTTGACGTCGGAGCGAGGGGGGAGAATGTGGAGAGGATTCTCGACGAGCTGAACGACCTGGCCGAACTCGGTGTCCAGGCGGTTCTCGGTGGCGTGCGCGACGTCTGGCACGTCGAGCCTCTGCACATACTCGGTGAAAAGGTGATTCCGCGGGTCGCCGGGCTCGCCGAGATCTCCTGACCCTCTGGGTGGCCGGCCCGTCGGCCGGCCCGGCACCGGGGGCCACCGACGGCCCGGCTGGATGCCAGGGTGAACTCCGCGCGCACAGCCGAGCGGCGGTGGCTGCTGCACCGGATGCTCGCGCCGCACCGGCGCGTCCGGGCGGTGCGCGAGTTCGACGAGGTCTATCGCACCCTGCGGGAGACCGCCCCGGCCCCCGGCACCCCGGCGTTCAGGCCTCGCCCTGGGCGCGGTGCGTACCTAGCCGCCCCGTTTCGTCTATGACAGAGGTAGCAGTAATATTTCTGGTAGCAGTAATATTTCTACTACCTCTGTCGTAATCCGGGGTGGATTTCTCTGTCTGTGACGGCTCGTGGTGCGGACATCGCGAGATGACGATCGGGGCGACCGTGGGGCCAACGGAGATCAACGGACTGCCGGCGCACGTCTTGCTCGTGCATGTGGTTGTCATCCTCGTGCCGCTGGCGGCGATGCTGGTGGTGTTGTCCGCGGTGTGGCCGGCGGCGCGGCGCCGGCTGGGCGTCATCACCCCGCTAGTTGCTCTGGTCGCGCTGGTGAGCGTGCCGCTCACCACCCATGCGGGGGAGTGGCTCGAGGCACGCGTGCCCTCGAACGAGCTGGTCCGCCGGCACGCCGAACTCGGCGACACCCTGCTGCCCTGGGCCGCCGGGCTGTTCGTCGCGGCCGTGGTGCCGTGGGTGCTTGCACGCCGCTCGGCCGCCACCGGAACGGAAACAGCTCCGGCGCGCACCGCGACCGGTTCCGGCCGGACGCTGCTCGTGGCGGTTCTCGCCGTGCTCAGCCTTGTCGCCGCCGCCGGTTCGGTCGTGCAGGTCTACCGGATCGGCGACAGTGGTGCCCAGGCTGTCTGGCACGGCAGCTTCAGCCGGACTCCCCTCCTGGTTACCCAGAGCGCGTCGGCGCAGCCAGTCGTCGAGTGAGGGCTCACCGCTGTCGAAGGCCGACAGGTCGTCGGAGGCAGTGATTGGTCTGGGGGCCGAGTAGCCGCTCACTCGAAGATGGATTCTTCGGCGAACAGGCGCTCCAGCCGGGGCTTGGCAGTCACCGGGCGGTCGAGGACGGCGAGGGACTCTACCCACGTCTCGTTCTCCGGCAACCCGCGACCAAACTCGGCTGCTGGTGTGAGAAGGCGGCCGGATCGGTGGAGAGACGGCGGGGCGTCGATGACGGCCCGGCGTGCTGCGGGCAGGTCGAGGGTGTCGGTGTCCGCGACGTCGTGCGAGCCGACAATTCGGCCAACCCTACCGTTACGTTAGAGTTGGATGTATGTGGATGGAGTCACGTCGCCAACGGAACCGATCCCCACTGCCCTGGTCGGCAACCCGCCATCATCCGGCTTCGCCTGCCGACGAGTGCCCCCTTGCAGGCGAGGAGTAATCGTGCCGTTTTTTGGCTTTAGTCGGGACGCAGTCTGGGGACGTTTCAAAGCGGCATGGCTGGCGGGTCCCACCGCGGATCTGCTGGCTGGTCTGGTGGTCGCCCTGGCCCTGATTCCTGAGGCGATCTCGTTCTCGGTCATCGCCGGGGTGGATCCCAAGGTGGGTCTTTACGCTTCGTTCTCGATGGCAGTGATCATTGCGATCGCGGGCGGTCGCCCAGCGATGATCTCGGCGGCAACAGCGTCGATGGCGCTCGTCATGGTGCCGCTCGTCCGGGATCACGGGGTCGAGTACCTCTTCGCGACGACGGTCGTGACCGGCGTCGTACAGATAATTCTCGGGCTGGTCGGGGCAGGCCGGCTGATGCGTTTCGTGCCGCGTCCGGTCATGGTCGGATTCGTCAACGCGCTCGCGATCCTCATCTTTCTCGCGCAGCTTCCTCATATTGCGGGTGAGACCTGGGTGGTCTATTCAATGATCGCCGCCGGTCTGGCGGTGATCTACCTCTTCCCCCGGATCACTCATGTCGTGCCAGC
>NZ_CDWWEW010000321.1:0-6022 GCF_977966315.1 Frankia sp. CeRuru1 | reverse complement strand
GGCAAGAGCCACACCATCGCGAACATGATCTGCCACCTCGTGGCACACGGGCAGCGGGTGCTCGTCACCGCGCAGGACGAACAGGCCCTCACGGTGCTGCGCGACAAGATCCCGCGGGAGCTGCGCGACCTGACCGTCGCCGTGCTCGGGTCGAGCCGGGCCGACCTCGACGAACTGCGCGCCGCTGTCGTAGAGATCTCCGGGGCGGTCAGCGAGGTCGACCCGGCGCGGGAGACCGCGGCCGTGAAGGCCCTCGCCGAGGAGCTGGACGCCGCCCGCGCCACCGCCCGCACCCTCGAACTGCGGATGATCGACCTGCTGGCCAGCGAGGCGCGGGAGTTCGACCTGCCGCACGGGCGGGAACGCGCGCCGGAGGTGGCGAGCTGGCTGGCCGAGCGCGCGGACGAGTTCGGGTTCGTCCCCGACCGGCTCGACCCCACCCACGCGCTTCCGCTCGGCCCGGCCGAGCTCGCCGAGCTCTACCGGACCGCGCGCGAGATCACCCCCGCCGACGCCCGGGCCGCCGCGAGCAATCTGCCGGACGACCTGCCGGACGGCGCGTCGCTGCCGGGCGCGGTCACCCTCGGCCGGCTGCACGACGAACTCGACGAGATCCGCGCCGGGCTCGCCGACCTCGAACAGGCCGGCCTGTCCGTCGACGCGCTCGACGCTCTCGATGCCCTCGATGCCGACGGTGCCGACGGTGCCGACGGCGTCCGTGCCCTGGTCGAGGACACCCGGGCCGCCGCCGACCGGCTGCGCCGGCTGTCGGTCGGCTGGCTCGCCACCGCCCGGGCGCAGTGCGCGCCATCGGGTGAGCAGGCCGGGTTCTGGGCCGACCAGGCCACGGCCCTCGCCGCCGAGGTCGCCGAGCTGCGCCGCCTGACCACCCTCACCTTCGGCCGTTCCATCGAGCTGCCCACCGGTGACCCGCGGGTCCAGCTGAGGCTGCTCGCCGACCTGCGGGGCCGCTTCGCCGCCGGCCGGGGGATCCCCCGCCTCGGCGGGCGGGAACTGCGGGACCTGCACGACGCGGTGCGCGTTGACGGGCTGGTCGCACGCACGGTGGGCGATGTGGCAATCGTCGAGGCAGAGGTGCGCCGCCGTCAGACGCTGACCGCCGCCGCCACCCGTCAGGCCGCGATCGCCGCCGCCCTCGGCGGCGAGGCCGTCGAGCCCGCGGCACCCGACGTCCTCACCCGGCTCGACGCGGTCGCCGGCGGCCTCGCCGATGCCGTCGACTGGGAACGCCGGGCGGCGCCGGAGCTGTCCGCCCGGCTGCGCGCCGTCTTCCCTCCCGGCTTCGCCTCCGGCCATCGCGCCGGCTTCCCCAACGGCCATCCCACCGGCTTCCCCAACGGCCATCCCACCGGCCATCGCGTCACGACGGCGCCTTCCGACCCGGACACGCTTTCCCACCTCGCCGGCCTGCTTGCCGCGGCGACCGGCCGACGGCGCGAGAAGGAGATCGTCGGTGCGCTCGCCGTGGTGGAACGGGCGCTCACCGAGGGAGGCCGTGGCCCGCAGGCCGGCCGGGTGTGGGCCGGCCTGCACGAGGCGCTGGCCAGGCGGGACCTGGCGGCCTGGACGGCGCTGCTCGACGAAAGCGCCCGGCTGGCGGCGCTGCGCCCCGACGTGGAACGCCGGGACCGGCTGGCGGCCCGGCTGCGCGCGGTCGCGCCGCTGTGGACCGACGCCATCCTCACCGGGCAGGGTGACCCGTCGGGCTGCGGTGATCCGGTGCGGGCCGATGATCCGGTGCGGGCCGGCGATCCGGTGCGGGCCGGCGATCCGGTGCGGGCCGGCGAGGCGTGGCGCTGGCGCCAAGCCCAGACCTGGCTCGACGACCTGCACGCCGACGGCGACCTCACCACGCTCGGCCGTCAGCTCGCCGACGCCTCGCGGCACGTGCGCGCCCTGGTGCTGGAGACCACGCGTCGCTCCGCCCGGCTGGGCCTGGCGATCCGGCTCGGCGATTCCCAGCGCCGGGCGCTGACCGGCTGGGTGCAGGCACTCGACCGGATCGGGAAGGGCACCGGGAAGTACGCCCCGCGGTGGCGCGCCGAGGCCCGGGCCCACATGCGGGCGGCGATGGGCGCCGTACCGGTGTGGATCATGCCGACGCACCGGGTGATGGAGAACTTCGACCCGGGCGCCGACAACCTGTTCGACGTGGTCATCGTGGACGAGTCCAGCCAGTGCGACCTACTGGCCCTCGGCGTGCTGAGCCTGGGCCGCAAGGCCGTCGTCGTCGGCGACGACGCCCAGACGAGTCCGGAGGCCGTCGGCATCGAACGGGCCAAGGTGCATGCCCTGATCGACGCGCACCTGCCCGACGTCGCCCAGCGTTCGCTGCTCGACGTGGAGGCAAGTCTCTACGACACCGCGGCCCGGGTCTTCCCGCGCACCATCGTGCTCAAGGAACACTTCCGCTGCCTGCCCGACATCATCGGCTTCTCCAACCGCTTCTACGACCAGCAGATCCTGCCGTTGCGGGAGGATCCGGAGCTCGCCATCGGCGCGCCGCTGCGACCGGTCCGGGTCCCCGGGGGCGCCCGGTCGCAGACCCGCTTCGGCGACGCGAACCCGGCGGAGGCGCAAGCCCTTGTCGAGCGGGTCCTCGCCTGCTGCGCCGACCCGGCCTACGAGGGGATGAGCATGGGCGTGGTCACCCTGCTCGGCGCTGGCCAGCCCCGCCTCATCGAACACACCCTGGTCGACCGGCTTGGGGAGCGCGAGTTCTCCCGCCGCGACCTGCGGGTCGGCGACCCGTACCAGTTCCAGGGCGACGAACGGGACGTCATCTTCATCTCCGTCGTCGCGGACGACAACCGCTCGGCCGCCACCCGCCGCCGTGACCAGCAACGGGTCAACGTGGCCGCGAGCCGCGCCCGCAACCAGATGTGGGTGTTCCACAGCGTCGACCCGGCCACGCTGCGCGACGACGATGTGCGGCGCCAGCTGATCGAGTACATGTACGCCGGGCAGACCGGACGGCTCGACACGGATCTGGCCGATCGCTGCGAGAGCGAGTTCGAACGGGCCGTCCTGCGCGAGCTCCTCGCCCGCGGCTACCGGGTTCGCCCCCAGCATCCGGTCGGGCGCTACCGGATCGACCTGGTCGTCGAGGGGGTCTCCGACCTGGTCGTCGAGGGGGTCGCCGAGGGGGTCGCCGCCGCGCGAGCCACCGCCGAACAAGCCGTCACCGAAGGAGCCACCGCCAAGCGAGCCGCCGCCGCGGGAGCCGCCGCTGGGGATGTGGGGCGCCGCGGCCCCCGCCTCGCGGTCGAGTGCGACGGTGACCGTTTCCACGGGCCCGACCAGTGGGAGGCGGATCTGCGCCGCCAGCGGATCCTGGAACGGCTCGGCTGGACGTTCTTCCGGATCCGCGGCTCGGAGTTCTACCGGCATCCCCGGCCGACCCTGGACGCGCTGGTGCGGCGTCTCGACCAGCTCGGCATCCACCCGGCGCCAGTGCCAGTGCCAGTGCCAGGTGGCGAATTTGGGGGACCTGAGCACGGTCTGCGGTCCCTGGACCGTGCCTTGCTCCCCACAACTCGGCCACCACGGCCACCACGGCCACCACGGCCACCACGGCCACCGGCCGGCCCGCCGACGGAAGAGTCCTGATCTATCCGTTGGCGGCCCGGGGTTTGGGGCCGGTGGCGCGCATGTTCACCAGTCTGCCAAGCAGGTCGAACCAGAAGGGGGCGCCGGCGGTGAGCGCGAAGCAGGCGATCGCGATGCCGGCGATTTTCAGGAGCCAGCCCTCGACGGAGTCGGGAACCTCCCGTGGGTCGTCGCGGCCCGCGGAGTTGTGGACCCAACCGATCGGGAAGGCGAGCCCCGAGGCGTCGCGCACCGTCTTGATCACCTGTTCCGTGGCGTCCCCCACCGTGGGCTGGTCGGAGGTGAGGCGGGTGCCGGAGGCGGAATCCCCGGCGGAATCCCCGGCCGCCTCGCCGGATGAACCCACCTCGGCCTGGGCCGCGGTCACGGCCGCCTGCCGCACGGTGCCGTCCTGCCAGAGCGCCCGCGCGATCCCGATCGCGTCGAGGTTGAACAGGACGGACAGCAGGACCGCGTAGCCGAGCAGGAAGACGGCGATGCGCCGCTTGTACCACCCGGACAGGCGGTCCATCGCGTCGTCGTACCACCGGGCCAGCTCGAGGACGACCTTCTCGCGGTCCCCGCCGGCCTGGACTATCGCCGTGGTCATCGCGGTCTTCACCGGGGAGGGGGGCATCGCGGCGAGCCCGTCCTCCACCGTTCCCACGGCTCCGGCCTTGGTGGCGGCGACGAGCGCAGCGGCCACGACCCGCCCGGTGGGGTGATCCACGGGCATCGCGTCGTACAGGGCCTGGGCGGACCTCTCCTCGAGGGCATGCCGGGCACCGTCGTAGGCCCGCCGGTACGCGGCCCTGGCCTCGTCGGAGACGTGGTCGGGCAGGGTGTCCGGGCGGAGCTGGGACAGCATGGCCCGGGCGGGCGGGTCGACCCGGTCCAGCAGCGCCTGAGCGAAGGCGGTGGACGGCAGGTAGGACGGCAACCGCAATGTGTGCGCGCGGCGCACCGAGCCCCAGGTCCCGGAAACCGGCGGATGGTCGGCCATGGCCGGCAGGGAGGTGTCGCGGCCGGTGGCGCGCATGGCCAGAAGCGGCCCGTCCAACAGTTCGGCGACGAGGTCCGTCCGATCCGCGGGCGGGTCCGCCCCCGGATCGGACGGTTCGGCGGGCCGGTCACCGCCGAGCAGCCGTCGCAGCTCGGCCTCCAGCTGGCGCCCCCGGTAGCGGAACAGAGCGAGCACGGCCTCGTTGATCCGGGAGACGGCGAGGCTGAACGCGGCAAAGAGCAGCGCGAGCCCGATCAGGACATCAAGAGCGGATGAGTCCGGCATAACCCCCCGATTCCGAGCCCCTCGGGGCACCCGCGCCACCGCTTTCACGGCCGAGGAGTACGCACCGGGACTGTCCTGGGCAGACCGCGCATTTCTACACCTCGGCGCAGAACCGGCACTCAGTGGCATCATCGGACACCTGGTCGGAGCGGGCGAAGATGGGCACCAGACGACCGGGCTGCCCCGCTTCGAACAGCGGGCCATGCTGGCAGGACTGGCCGGCCGGAGGGAACTGAGCCCGTGTCCATTCAGGGGTGGGCGGGCGTGGCCCGCTGACCTTGGGGTTTGTGGTGGGGGGACACGTCGTGGACGTTGCTTGATCGGCGTGGTTGGGCGTGGGGGATCAGGGGTGTGGCTGATCCGTCCGCGTTGTGGGAGCGGCGTCTGGCGGCGGCCGAGGCGCGGATTGAGGGGCTTGCCGAAGGGCTGGTCGAGGCCCGGTCGGCGAACGAGAAGCTGGCGGCGGCGAACGAGCGGCTGCGGTGGGTCGTTGCGGACGCGGCCGCACGTCATGAGTCGCAGCTCGCCGCGGCGCGGGCTGAGGGGGACCGGGCGTGGCGGCGGGTCGCCGAGCCTGAGCTTGAGGTCGCTGACCTGCGGCGGCGGCTGTCGATGGACAGTACGAACTCCTCCGTGCCGCCGTCGAGGGAGCCGATCGGTGCGAAGGAGAAACGGAAGGCGCAGCGGCGGGCCTCGTCGGAGCGGGTCCGTTCGAAGGACCGGAAGCCGGGCGGGCAGCCGGGGCATCCCGGTGCGGGGCTGAGCCGGGAGGCGGGGCTGGATCGGTCGTTACCGGCGGATCCGCCGGCGGAATGTTCGTCGTGCCAGGCGGATCTTGCTGGTGCCGAGGTGCTGGCCGGTGGCTGGGCGCAGGTGTGGGACCTGCTCGACCCGGTGCTGGAGAAGGTCGCGTGGGTGCTGCCGCGGCGCCGCCGCGGCTGCTGTGGGAAGGTCACGGCCGGGTCGGTGCCGGGGGTGCGGCACGCGGCGGCGGGCACGGTGTCCTACGGGCCGCGGCTGCACGCGGCGGCGGTGCTGCTGGCCTCCGAGGGGAACATGCCCGTCGAGCGGACGGCGATGGTCGTTGGCGCGCTGCTCGGGGTGCCGGTCTCGGCCGGGTTCGTC
>NZ_CDWWEW010000320.1:5205-6061 GCF_977966315.1 Frankia sp. CeRuru1 | reverse complement strand
GGGCTGGGCCGGGTCAGTTCCCGGTATCGATCGCCCGGGTCCGTCGTCGGGGGTCCGGGCCCCGACCCGCTGGCCGAGGCCCTGTCGGACCTCGGCGTTCCCCGCATCGAGTTTGCCTTCGGCCCGCACGACCTGGGGCATGTCCGCGCCGAGATGACCCGGGTCGCCTTGGCCCGGGGCCTGGGCGCCGAGCGGACCGGCGAGTTCGAGCTGGCCGTGCACGAGGTCGCCACGAACAGCGTGCACCACGGCGGGGGCCATGGAGTGGTCCGCATCTGGACGGACGACGCCTGCCTGATCTGCGAGGTCCGCGACGGCGGCCGGCTGTACGACCGGTTGGCCGGACGCCGCCGCCCGGACCTGTCCCTGGGCGGCGGCCGCGGGCTGTGGCTCGTCAACCAGTTGTGCGATCTCGTCCAGCTCCGGTCGACCCGGGTTGGCACGACCGTGCGGATGTATATGTACGTCTAACAGGCTTCGCCCCAGCCCGGCCAAGGCTTTTCGGAAAGGTCAAAACTTGCCGGAAAGGTCAGGGCTGCCGGAAAAGTTGTTGTCCCATTTCGAGCCGGCAGTGGGCTTGGCCACGGGCACGTTGAGCGCCCCCATGGACGCGAGACGGGTCCGCTGCGCGACGGACTCGTCCGCGGACAGTTCGTCCGGCGGCCCCACGTTCACCGGAACGGGAAGCAGGCCCGGCCGCGCCAGGATCTTGGTGGCGACGGAGGGGGAATGCGCCCCTGCCTCGCCGGTTTCGGTCTCGACCGAGCCCGAGGCGCCATGGGCGGCCTGATCGTCACGACCGTCGATCATCCGCCCCGCCTCGACGGGCACGACCACGGGTTCCTCATCAATCGCG
>NZ_CDWWEW010000320.1:0-5180 GCF_977966315.1 Frankia sp. CeRuru1 | reverse complement strand
GGGCGGGCGCGGGACCGGGGCGGGGCGGTCCGCCGACCCGGCCGACCCGATCGGGTCCGGCTCGCCGGCCGTGTCCGGTGGGCCGGGCAGGCTCGGTGGGCCGGCGGGCAGGCTTGGCGGGCCGGGCAGGTTCGGTGGCGGCGGGGCCGACGCGGGAAGCATGGTGGAGAGATCGTCGAGGAACAGGTCATCGAGCTCGGCAGCAGCGATCCTGACGGCGACCGAGTCCCACGCGGGTAGCCTGGACGACCCGGCCGGCCTGGCCTCGAGGCCAGGCAGCCGCCCCGGCGGTAGCGGAGGTGGTTCCGTGACCACGCTGTCCGCGTCTCCTCGCACGGTGACCGCGTCCGGCCCGAGGGTGTCCGTTCCCGCGGCGGCGTCCGTTCCCGCGGCCGCGAAGGCGGACCTGGTGAACGCGGGGATGGTCGGCGCCAGATCATCCGCTAGCCGAGGGCTCGCTTTGTTCCCCCGGCGCAGGATCGCGGACAGCGGATTTCGCGGGGCCGACGGGGACGCATGGGAACCTGGCGCTGGCGCGGCCGACTCCCTGATGTGGTCACTGAGGAAGATCGGGATCGCGGCCAGGGTCAACCAGTTCCGGGTCAGTTCCGCCGCCGCTGCCCGGGCGAGTTCCACCGCGAAGATCTCGGCGGACCGCGGCCGTTCGGACGGATCCTTCGCGAGGGTGCGCGCGACCGCCTCGCGGATCCGCGGTGGCACACTAGACGGCAGGGCCGGTGTGGCTTCGAGGTGCAGGCGGCCCAGTTCCGCGACTCCGATTCCGCGTGTGTCGAAGGCCGGGCGACCGGCCAGGAGCTCGAACATGACCAGTCCGAGCGAGTACAGGTCCATGGTCGGGCCGAGTGGCTTTCCCCGCCATTGCTCCGGGGCCATGTAACGCGGCGTGCCAGCGAAGTTGTCGGTCCTGGCGGTGCCGTCCTCGGTCATCCTGGCGATGCCGAAGTCCGTCATCTTCGGCATCCCGCTCTCGGCGAACAGCACATTCTCCGGCTTGACGTCCCGATGCAGGATTCCCGCGCTGTGCGCGGCATCGAGTGCGCCGGCGAGCGCCAGGCCCAGGGCGCATGCCGTCTCGATCCGCAGCATCCTGTGCCGGAGGATCTGGCCCAGTGTGCCGCCCGCGAGCAGCTCCATGACGATGGCCACGCCGTTGTCGGCCTCGACGTAGTCGTAGACCTGCACGACGTGCGGGTGGTCGAGGGCGGCGAGCATGCGCGCCTCGCTGTCGAAACTTTCAGTGCTGGATCGGTCACCTTGGATGACCTTGATTGCCACCTCCCGGTCAAGTCGCCGATGCCGAGCCGCGATGACCAGGCCGGAACCGCCTTGGCCGAGGACCGTACCGATCTCATAAGCTGGCAAAGCCGTACCCAGCCAGTCCCCGATGAAGATCAATCTAACCCCAGTCGTGCTCCGCTTCCCCTGGCATCGATTATTCTAATCGGATCTCGATCAACCACTGTGGTCGTTGCGGCTGTTCGGGCAGGGGGAGAGCGGACGGATGCGCGAGGGACCTGGTCGGCGCGCCAAAATCTTCATTAGTTACGCTCGGCGCGATCGAGCCTGGGCGGAATGGATTGCCTGGCAGCTCGAACACATCGAGACGAATCCGTTCGCTGTCGAACTCGACGTGTGGGACTGGGCCGCGGGGCGCAACTTCGTCGCGGCGATGAGCAGTGCGCTCGGCCAGGCCGATCATGTCGTCGCGGTCTTGTCCCAGGCTTATCTCGAATCCGGGGATTACGCCATCGAACAGTGGGCCGACGCGCTCGTCCAAGACGACGGGAAACGCGACCGGCTGATTCCGGTGCGTATCGAGCCGATGCGTTCCCCACCCCTGCTGCGGGCCAGAATCCAGGCCGATCTGTCGGGCGTCGACGAGGCCACGGCCCGGCAACGGCTGTTCGAGGCCGTGCGCGGTCCGCAGCGCCCCACGGCGGCGCCCGATTTTCCTGGTCCGATCGCCCCGCCGGGGGGTGCCGAGGCCGAGGATGTCTCCACCGGACCGCGCCTGCCCGGCGCGTTGCCGCCGATCTGGAACATCCCACCGGCGAACCCGGACTTCATCGGCCGGGACCACGTGCTCGTCGAACTGCGTGAGCGGTTGCTCTCGGGCGGCACGGCGATGATCCAGGCGCTGCACGGCCTGGGCGGGGTGGGAAAATCCCAGCTTGCCATCGAGTACGCGCACCGGCACGCCGGGGCCTATGACATCGTGTGGTGGGTCTCCGCCGAACAGCCGACCTTTCTCCAGAAGCAGCTTGGCGATCTGGCCCTTCAGCTCGGCAGCCAGGCAGAGCCGGCGCCGGGCGAAGGGGCCCTCGCCCTGGTGAATCGGCTGAGCGCGGGGCGCCGTTGGCTGCTCATTCTTGACAACCTGCCCGGCCCGATGGAGCCGGCTTCCTATCGCGCCGACGGGCGTGGCCACGTCATCATTACCTCCCGCAATCCAGCTTTCCAGGATTCGGCCGGCCGAATCGAGGTCGGCCTGTTCGAGCGGGCGGAGTCCATCAAACTGTTGCGCGCCCGGGACGCTTCGCTGAGCGTGGCGGACGCTGACCTCCTCAGCGAGACGCTGGGTGATCTCCCACTCGTACTCGCGCAGGCCGGTTCCTGGCTGGCGGAGACCGGAATGAGTATCGAGGAGTATCTCGGACTGCTGACCACGCATACTCAGTTGATATTGAGTGAGGGGCGGGCACTGCACTATCCGCAATCCTTCGCGGCGAGCTGGAGAGTAGCCATCGAACGGTTGGAACGGGAGAACCCGGCCGCCGTTCACCTGCTCCGGCTCGCCGCGTTTCTGGGCCCCGATCCGCTGCCGCTGACCTTCATCTCCAAGGCGGTCACGGCCACGAGCGAGCAGCCCGGCGACGATCGGGCCGGCGATGCCGACCCGATCGTTTTTCATCGGACCGTCGCGCATCTGCGCCGCTATGGTATTGCCCGGGTATCCGGCCGGGCGATCCAGTTGCACCGCCTTGTGCAGGCGGTTCTGCGGGACCAGGTCGAGCCGATCGAACGACCGGTGCTCCGGGAGCGAGCCTGGGAGCTACTCGCCGCGACCGACCCCGGCAATCCGGATGACCCGGCCAACTGGTCGTACTACGCCGACGTGCTGCCGCATCTGCTGTCGGCCGATCATATCGCCGTCGACAGTCCGGGTAGCCGGGCCCTCGTCATGAACGCCGTCTGGTATCTCGCCGCACACGGGAACTACAAGAGCGCTCACCGGATCGCGCAGCAGGCCTATCTGCGTTGGCGTGTGCTGCTCGACCCGGATGATTATCATCAGGCCTGGGTGCGCAACCAGCTGGCCAAAGTGGAGCGTTCCATCGGCGAATTCCCGGCCGCCAGGGTTTTCGATGAGGAGGCTCTGGAGCTTTGCCGGCGCACACTGGGCGACGACCACCCGGACACCCTCGTCTCGGCGAACAACCTCGCCGTCGACCTCAGCGGAGCCGGTCAGCATTCCGAGGCTCGGGAGCTCGACGAGGATACCTGGGAACGGCGTAAGCGGATCCTCGGCGAGTCACATCCGCAGACGCTCGGGTCCGCCAACAACCTCGTCGCGGACCTTGCCGCACTCGGCGAGTACGAGCGTGCCTTCTGGCTCTCGGTCGAAACGTTGGATCGTTGCGAGCGATCGCTGGGAAACGACCATCCACTCACGCTCGCGACAGCCGCGAACCAGGCATATGTCCTGAGCGCGGCCGGTCAGCACGAGGACGCCCGCCTGCTGGAGGAGGACACCCTCGGCCGCCGGCGCAAGGTGCTGGGCGAGGATCATCCGTTGACCCTGAGTACGGCCAGCAACCTGGCCCACGTCTTGAGCAGCCTGGGCCGACACGAGGACGCCCGGCGCCTCAACGAGGACATTCTTCTGCGCCGTCGGCGGGTCCTGGGCGAGGATCACCCGCATACTTTGGCCTCGGCTCAGGACCTTGCCCACGACCTGACCCACCTCGGCGAGCACGAACAGGCGGAGCTACTGCTCACTCAGACGGTGCTCGGCGACCGTCCCGTGCCTGATTCGCCGCCACGGCCGAAGCCGACCCTGCACCGCTCGGCGGCCGAATTCTAGCCCCCGGAATGTCCGGCGACCTTGTCCAGGACCGCGGTGTGCAGCTTGCGGACGCCGATGGGGGCGAACGTGCGCTCGAAGAAACCACCGACACCGCCCGCGCTGTCCCAGGTCGTCGTCGCCGTGACCAGGCTCTGGTCCGGCCCGGCGCCGGGGACGACGTGCCAGCGGGTGCGCAGCGAGGAGTTCTGGTCCGCCTCGACGAGAGTGCTCGCATCGGGGGCGGAGACGGTCGCGTCGATCTGACGCACCCGCTTGCGGGTTGCCTGGAGCCGATAGGCGATGCGGGTCCCGGCACCGTGGCCCCCCGCCAACACCCGGTACTCGGAGACGTTCTCCGGCCAGGCTCGGGCGCGGGCGCCCTGGTAGTCCGCGAGCTTCGCGACAACCTGCTCGGGGGTGCCCGGCACGGCCTGCCTGACGACGACCTCGATCTGTCCCACCAGGTCCTCCTTCCTCGCTCCGGCCGGCTCTCGGCCGAAGCCCGCGTTCCTCCCGGTCGCCGTGCCCATCCGGGAGAGAACCCGTGGAGCGATGGGCGGGCCGCCAGGCTCGCGTGCCCCTGACCGTCTCATCTGGCCCGGCGCCCGTCGCCCTCGCCCGTCGCGCTTCCCGTCTTGATGGGCGCCGAGCGGCGCAGTTGATTACTTAGAGTTACAGTCGGCGGGCAGGTGGACGCCCACCAGATCGGCCAGATCGCGCGCCACCGGGCCGAGCGTGGCGAGCGCCGCCGAGAGCGTCGGGGACCGCTACCCTGACGCGGGCCGGTGCTCCGGCCTTCAGGCTGGGGGTGAAGGCCTGCGCGGGAGGGCCGCCAGGTCCGAGCGTGTCCTAGACGGGACGGGTCTGCTGCTCGATGTACTGGCGGACGGCGGTCAGCGGCGCCCCGTCGACCGATCCGGCGAAGTAGGAGCCGGACCACAGCCGGTTCGCGCGCCAGTAGTGGCGGGCCAGTTCAGGGAACTCCTGGCGCATCCGCCGGGACGACACTCCCTTGAGGCTGTTGACCAGCCGGGACAGTGCGACCTTCGGCGGGTAGTTGACGAGCAGGTGGACGTGTTCGCCTTCGCCGTTG
>NZ_CDWWEW010000319.1:0-6051 GCF_977966315.1 Frankia sp. CeRuru1 | reverse complement strand
ATCCCAATCCCGGCGAACAGCACTCCGGCGGCCCGCTCGATGTCGCGCATCACGTCGACGTCGTCCTCGCTCGCCGGTCGGACCGACCGCAGGGCGTCGTCGAGGTCACGCGGGTCGGGCATCGCGCTCAAAGCCCGGGAAGAAGTCCACGTAGCCGAGTTTGACAGGACGTGCGGGGCGAGTCGTCCGGCGAGCGGCCGGCCGGGTGCGCTCAGCCGGTGGGAACGATCTGCGCCGGGGCCCCGATCTGGGCGACGAGCATGGTCCAGTGCCCGTCGCCGGCGTTGAGGGCGTCGGTCGTGCGCTGCAGCAGCACCGGCGGGGGGACGGGTGTGCCGTCGAACAGGTTCCCGCACGCCGTGACCGCCTGGGCGTAGGCACCGGCGCCTTCGGTCCAGCTCCTGCTCACGCTCTCGACGGGCGGGAGGCCCAGCGGTCCGATGCGGTCGACGGCCCGCCCCAGGTCGGCGCAGGCCGGTTTCAGCGACATGCCGTCCGCCGCCTGGATGTCGGCCCGTACCGCGTTGACCGCCCGCACGACCTCCGAACGGACCTGGGCGGTGGTGGCGTACCAGGACGTGAGCCGGGCCTTGACGTCGGTGGTTGGCGGTGCCGCCGCACCGGCCCCGCCAGCGGCCCCGCCACCGGACCCGACGACGAGGAACACCACGACCACCGCCACGACCCCGACCACGGAAAGAACTGCCAGCCCGCGTCGACGTTCCTCCCTGGTCAGTTCCTCCCAGGTGCGGTAGTCGCTCCGGCGCCGGCTCACGGGTCCCCCAAATAGCAAGAAGTCAGCGACAAAGCAGACGCACAGCTCAATCCTGACGTTGCGTCGGGAGCGACTCCCGACCGCGCCGGTGACGCGACGCCCGGCGTCCCACGTACCCGGTTCAACCTCCCGCCGCGGCACCGAGGCGCCGCGGGGGCACCGAAGAGGCCCCGCGGGGGGCACCACCAAAGGGGCACACCGCGAGGGGCACCACCAGACGGGCAGCGCCAGACGGGCACCGCCAAATGGGCTCCGGGGCTCTGCGGCTCCGGGGCGGCTGTCCCGGCCACCGCCATAGCAATACGCCGGACCGGCGGTATGCGCGGCGGTAGATGCGGCTGCACGACCGCGAGCGCGGGCAGCGGGCAAAGTACCGGCCCGCGACATCACCCGAGTGTCGGCGCGGGAAAACGCACCGTCTTCTCCTCCCTCCCAAGGGGATCCCCACGCGGGAACTTCGATTTTCGTCACACACATCTGCGTTCCGCTCCCGGCCGGCTCGGCGATGTACTCACGGATGTACGAACGGGCCGCACCCGGCCGTTGCCGGCGGAGGATCCCGGACCGACCCAGGTCGACATCCGGCGTTTCGATGCGCAAAGCTGCGTGAAAGCGTCAAGATATCCCGGGTGCTTTACCACCCCGCGGCTCGGTGGATACCGGTGAGGGACGTTCGCGAAGGGGCACAGATGGACTATGTGATGGACTTGTCGGAGTCGGAGTGGGGGACACCCGCACCGGACCGGACGGGCAGCTGGGCGATCATCGTCCTGGAGCAGGGGACCCGGCAGGTGCAGGGAGTCATCGGCCCGTTCCGGTCGCCCGGCCATGCGCAGGCCTACGCCTGCGACGGGGGATTCGCCGACTGGCTCATCGTCCCATCCCTGTATCTGATGTCGCCCACCGAACCGGAGATCGCCGCCATCGCGGTGCTGTGAGACGGGATCACCCGAACCCGGCGAGGTGAGGCGAGGTGACCGAACCCGCCGGATCGTCCGGGCCGGGTGGTCCCCATCATGGTGCCGAGTGGGGACCACCCGGCAGACGGCATCGAGCGCCGGCGGGGAGAATCGGGGGTCATGGCGGAGCATCTGATCGAGAACTATCTCATCGACATGGACGGTGTTCTGGTCCATGAGGAACATCCCATTCCGGGCGCGGATGCCTTTCTGGCCGGGATCAGCGCGGCAGGCCTGGGTTTTCTCGTGCTGACCAACAACTCGATCTACACGGCCCGCGACCTGTCCGCCCGACTGGCTGGCGCTGGACTCACAATCCCGCCGGAGCGGATCTGGACCTCGGCCCTCGCCACCGCGCTCTTCCTACATATCCAACGCCCCCAGGGATCGGCGTACGTCGTCGGCGAAGCGGGCCTGACCACGGCGCTGCACGACATCGGCTACGTCCTCAGCGACCGGTCACCCGATTACGTCGTCCTCGGGGAGACTCGGACCTACAGCTTTGAGGCAATCACCAAAGCGGTACGGCTGGTGCGCGACGGCGCACGCTTCATCGCGACGAATCCCGATCCCACCGGTCCCTCGGTGGAGGGTCTCCTGCCCGCCACCGGGGCGGTCGCGGCGATGATCACCCGGGCGACCGGCGTCACACCGTACTTTGTCGGCAAGCCGAACCCGTTGATGATGCGCAGTGCGCTGAACACCCTGTCCGCGCACAGCGAGACCACCGTGGTGATCGGCGACCGGATGGACACCGACGTCGTCGCCGGCCTGGAGGCCGGAATGGACACCGTGCTGGTGCTGTCGGGCATCACGTCCATCACCGACGTCGACCGGTTTCCCTACCGGCCGACCGCCATCGTCGGCAGCATCGCCCAGCTGCCCGTCGGTCGGGACGTGCGGACGCTCGACAGCATGCCGACGGCCGCCGTGCGCCCGGCGCCAGCCGAGACCCCCGAGACTCCCGAGCGCACCGGAGCCCCCGATCGCACCGGAGCCCCCGAGCGGGCCGGGGCGCACGGTCGGACCCTGGGAGCGATGCACACCCCGGGGTCCACCACACGTGGGTGAGGGTCCACCACGGAATCAGGGAACCCCGGACGGAATCAGGAGCCGCCCTGCGAACGGCGGAACAGGGTCGCGGTCGGCGCGGCGGCGGTCAGGGTCACCTTCGTCGGCGTGAACAGGAACGACTGCTGGGGCAGGCCGTCCGGACCCAGCAGGAACGCCCGCTCGATCGAGTCGACCTGGATGCGCGCACCGGTGTCGGCACCCGCACCGACGACCCGGGTCGCCTGGATGGACGCGATGTCCTCCGCGACGGTCCCGGGCGGGAGTTCGACGGCCGTGGCGGCCGGCGCGTCCCGTTCGATGGACCAGGCAGGGTAGGTCTTGTTCGACCGGTAGGTCTCGGGGTTGCCGGCGAGCCGCACCCCGACCGACAGCCCGACCCAGGCGTCGGCGGTGTTCGGTGTGCCGACCGTGTTCTTCCGGACGATCAGGTACAGGTAGTTACGCGGGTCGCTGATCCGGGTGCGCGAGTTCGGGACCGGGGCGTCGGCGACCTTGCCCTCCCGGGCGACCTCCTGGGACATCACCCAGTAGGTCCACGGGTTGCGGTCCATCTCCCGTTCAGGGGCCTCGGCGTTCGGGTCGAGGGTGTCCGCGGCCGCCAGGGCGAACCGCATCGGGCCGTCGGTGTTCTGGCACATGCTGTTGCTGCGCGTGCAGGTCCCGAGCAGCGGGTGCGTGCCCTCGTACCGGCCGGTGAACGGCTGAGACGTGTGCTCCGGACCCTGGATCACGGCGCTGCCGGGGATGGCGTTGCCGGTGGCGTCGATCTCGACCTGGTAGGTCCACTCGATGTCGGTGGTCCGCCCCCAGAACGCCATCAGGGCCGGGGTCGGGGTGCCTTCGTCCTTGTTGCTCCACACCATCGAGTAGGTCAGCAGGCGATGACCGGCGATCGCGGTTGGCGCTTCGGAGTGGAAGGCGAGCAGTGGGGTGTCGGTGACGGCGTTCTGGAACGGCCCGCCGGCCATCGGATTCGCGGTGGCGGCCGGCGCCGTCCGGCCGTAGATCACTGGAGCGTGGGCCAGGGCCTGGTAGCCGTTGTCCTGCGGCGTGACGGTGCGGAAGGTCAGATCGGTCAGGCGCGCCGTGGCGGCGTTGCGGGGCGACCGGTCCGCGGCGAACAGCGTCCGCAGGGTGTGCTTGCCGGCGGCCAGGTGACCCAGCGCGAGGCTGCGCTTGATCGGGAAGGAGGTGGGGATCACGAGGTCGGTGGCGTAGGCGGTGTCGACGTAGAGCGACAACACCGCGGACTCGCCGCCCGGGGAGCCCCAGGAGACCCCTGGGGCGGTGGTGGTGACGTCCAGGAGCACCTCGCCGTCGGCCTCGGTGCGGAAGGGGACCGACGAGTCCTGCCCCCGGTTGAGGACGATCTCCGCGGGTGGAGCCGGTGCCTTGTCCCCGGAACCGCACGCCGCGAGCCCCACCGCCAGCACGGTGGCGGCCAAGCTGGCGCCGAGCGTCTGACGCAGTCCCCTTGACACCCGCGTTCCCTCCTAGAATCCGGGATCGCCGCCGCCGCGGCCCGTTCCGCGCTCCCCCGATCCCCACACATCCTGACATCCTGCTCTTTACGGCATTGTCGCCGTGCACCGGTCCGGGTTGGGCTGCGGACAGCCCGCCGGTCGGCCGTGCGGGTGTCATGACGTACCCGCCACCGCTGGGCCGCGGAAACCCCTAGTGATCTCCATGGCGGATAACGTCGCGACGGAGAGGCCGGTGGGACAGCTGGGGGCGGAGGAACGAGCGGGAGTCGGCGTGCGCAAGTTCGTCATCATGGGCGTGCAGGGCAGCGGCAAGGGAACCCAGGCGACGATGATGGCCCGGGACTTCGACCTGGTCCACATCAGCGTCGGCGACGTCTTCCGCTGGAACGTGCAGAATCACACCAAACTCGGTGCCCAGGTCAAACGCATCGTGGCGGCCGGTCACCTGGTCGGGGACGATCTCGTCGAGTCAGTGGTGCGCTCCCGGCTGGCCGAGCACGACTGGAACTATGGGTTCATCATCGACGGGTTCCCGCGTAACGCACGGCAGGCCGAGTTCTTCCTGGAGAGCTACGACATCGACGGGGTCATCTACCTCGATCTCCCCGACGACGAGGTCTACCGGCGGGTGCTCGCCCGCCGGTTCTGCTCGCGGTGCGGCCTGGACTACAACCTGATCGCCAGTAGGCCGCAGGTGCCGGACACCTGCGATGTGTGCGGAGCGCCGCTGCTGACCCGGGCCGACGACAACCCGCAGGCGCTGGCCGTCCGCCTGCGGGAGTACCACGAGAAGACTCGACCGGTCATGGAGATCTTCCAGCGCAAGGAGTTCGTGGCCGTCGTGGACGCCAGGCACCCGCCGCGCGAGGTGCAGGCGGAGATCCGCCGGCATTTCGATCTTCCGCAGCTCGATCGCTCGCAGCTCGATCGCTCGCAGCTCGGTCTTCCGCAGCGGCCGGTCGTGTCCGGGTGAGCCCGGCCGCGATCCCCCGGGGGGGGCTACTGCTTGGTGAATACCACGGCGACGCCGTCGGTGTTACCGACCCCCGCGGCCCCGATACTCCCGTTGACGCCGTGCCCGTTGAACTGGATGGCTCTGGCGACTCCCGGAATCCCCACATCCGTTGTGATCTTATAGCCGGCGCCAGGCAGGGTCTGCCGGTAGAAGGTGGCCACCCCGTCGCTGGACACCCCGCCCAGCGTCACCGTCGACGTCTTCCCGGTGGTCGTGCCGACCTTCACGGTGGCCCCGGGCGGCACCGGGAAATCGGGGGGGACATTCGTGCCACGCAGGGCATCCGCGCCGCTGACGGCGTCGATCCTTCCCACCCCCGGCAGCGAGGTGGGCAGCGAGGTGGGCAGCCCGCTCGGCAGCGCGGTGGGGATCGACGTCGGCAGGGTCGGTGTGCTGACGGAGGGCGGCACACCGATGTCGTCGGACCCCCCGCAGCCGGCGGTCAGCGCGACCATTCCCGCGAGGACCAGCCCCGGAAGCAGCGTCATGGTCCGGCCGGACCGGATCCCTCGGCGTGGTTCGTCAAGGGTGAGGTTCTCCCGCACGGCTGGTCCTCCTGCTCGGTCCGACCGGCGGGACAGGGGTCCCGCGGGCGGACGGTAGATCATCACTGTGGATCTGTCCAGGTGTCTGATTCCCGGATCTTTCGGATCCATGCTGTCGACCTTAGTCGCGGACGGTGCACGCCGCGTGGCGGTGTCGGCTCAGCGTCATTGCCTGTGTGGGGGTGGGCCTGCGTGGGGG
>NZ_CDWWEW010000318.1:0-6063 GCF_977966315.1 Frankia sp. CeRuru1 | reverse complement strand
GTGCAGAACGGCGCACCATATTCGGCCGCGAAGCACGGTGTGGTGGGCCTGGCCAAGGCATGGGGCCTGGAACTGGCCAAGACCGGCGTCACCATGAACGCGGTCTGCCCCGGCTTCGTCGAGACGCCCATGGCACAGACCGTCCGTGGGACCTACGCCAAGCTCTGGGGCGTCACCGAGGCCGAGGCGCACGACCGGGTGACCGCGCGTGTCCCGATCGGCCGCTATGTCCGGCCGGACGAGGTCGCCGCGATGGTCGAGTACCTCGTCAGTGACGAGGCTGCCGCCGTGACCGCCCAGGCAATCAACGTCTGCGGCGGTCTCGGCAACTACTGAGGTCCAGTGCCGTACCACCGGAGGCAGACATGAAGCTGACCACGGCCGGTTCCACTCTGCAGGCGGCGGCGGAGGTGGCGGCGGTGTCGGCCGCCAAGCACGTGCGTGAGGCGGAGACCGACCGGCGACTCCCGCGTGCGTCGATCGACTCCGTGCTCGCCGCGGGGTTCGCCCGGCACTTCGTGCCCACGCGGTACGGGGGGGACAGTGGCACCTTCGGTGCTCTGCTGCCCGCCGTGGCCACCATCGGCGCGTCCTGCGCCTCGACGGCCTGGGTGGCGTCACTGATCGCCGCGGCCGCCCGGATGGCAGCCTATCTTCCGGAAGCGGGCCGCGCTGCCGTCTGGGCCGGCGGCCCGGACGCCTTGATCGTCGCGGGGCTGATGCCCGGGGGAGAGGCGGCTGCGGGGGGCGACTCGTGGCGGCTCAACGGGCAGTGGCCGTACGTGAGCGGCGTCGACCACTCGGACTGGGCCCTGGTGTGCGCCCGGGCGGTCCGTGACGGCCGGGACGAGTACCGGTTCTTCGCGGTGCCGCGGCCGGCGTACCGGATCGAACCGACGTGGTTCAACGTGGGCATGCGTGCCACCGGCAGCAACACCCTCGTTCTTGACGACGTGCGGGTTCCGGCGTCCCACTCGGTGTCCCTGCGGGTGCTCGCCGACGGGCCAGCTCCCGGGGAGGACGCGCCCTGCCATCAGGTACCGATGAAGGCGGCCAACGGCCTTACTCTCACCGGTCCACTGCTCGGGGCGGCCCGCGGCGCTCTGCACCGGTGGTGGTCGCTGATCGGACCGAAGTTGCAGCGGCCCGGCCCGGCCATATCCGGCCCGGTGGACCGGCTGGCGTACGACATGGTGCTGGCCCGTTCCGGCGGGGAGATCGACACGGCGGGCCTGCTCCTGGAACGGGTGGCGCAGGTGCTCGACGAGGGCGCGGTGACGCCCTACGAGGAGTCCCGTAACGGTCGGGACTGCGCGCTGGCCGCGGAGTATCTCTCCGCTGCGGTGGACCGGCTGATGCGTGGCTCGGGTAGCCGAGGGCAGGCCGACGGCGAGGATCTCGGACGGTTCTGGCGGGACGTCGTCTGCGGGGCGGGCCACAGCGGTCTCCAGTTCGCCGCGCGGGCGGGTGGCTTCGCCCGCCATGCGGCGGAGGCGGTGAACGACAGGTGACTACTCCACGGGGAAAGGAATTCATGAAACCGAACCGGCGCGTGGTGATCACCGGGATCGGAGTACGCGCACCCGGTGGCGGAGGAGCCAAGAACTTCTGGAACCTTCTGACGGCCGGCCGGACCGCGACCCGGCGGATTTCCTTCTTCGATGCGGGGCCGTTCCGCAGCCAGGTGGCCGGTGAGGTCGACTTCGATGCCCAGGCCGAAGGGCTGACCCCACGGCAGATCCGCCGGATGGACCGGGCGGCCCAGTTCGCGGTGGTCTGCACCCGCGACGCGGTCGAGGACAGCGGTCTGGAGCTGGACCGGGTGGAACCCCACCGGATCGGGGTGAGCCTCGGCAGCGCTGTCGCGGCGGCTACCTCTCTGGAAGCCGAGTACCTCGTGCTGTTCGACAGCGGCCGAACCCGCGAGATGGACACCCGGCACCTGACGCCGCACATGTTCGATCACATGGTGCCCAGCGTGATGGCGGCCGAGGTGGCCTGGACCGTCGGCGCGGAGGGCCCGGTCACCATGGTCTCCGACGGGTGCACCTCCGGATTGGACGCGATCGGCCACGCGCTGCACCTCATCGAGGACGGCGTAGTGGATGTGATGGCAGAGGGCGCGACAGACACTCCGATCTCACCCATCGTGCTGGCGTGCTTCGACGCCATCAAAGCCACCACGTCGTACAACGACGAACCGGCGACGGCCTCGCGCCCGTTCGACCGATCGCGCAACGGCTTTGTCCTCGCCGAGGGCTGCGCCATGTTCGTGCTCGAGGAGTACGAGCACGCCCGGCGTCGCAACGCCGAGATCTACGCTGAGGTCACCGGGTACGCCACCCGGTTGAACGCCTTCCACATGACCGGTCTGAAGCCGGACGGCAGGGAGATGGCCGAGGCGATCCGCACCGCGCTCGCCCAGTCCCGGCTCGATCCGTCGGACGTGGACTACGTCAACGCGCACGGCTCGGGTACCAGACAGAACGATCTACACGAGACAGCGGCGGTCAAGGCCAGCCTCGGTGAGCACGCGCGTCAGGTGCCGATCAGCTCGATCAAGTCGATGGTGGGCCATTCCCTGGGCGCGATCGGGTCCATCGAGGTGGCCGCCTGCGCTCTCGCCTTGCGGTACAGCGTCATCCCCCCGACCGCGAACCTACGGCTGCCGGACCCCCAATGCGACCTAGACTACGTGCCGCTCGTGGCCCGGGAGGCCACCCTCGACACGGTGCTGACGATCGGCAGCGGGTTCGGCGGGTTTCAGAGCGCAATGGTGCTTCGTCAGCCCGGAGGACGGGCAGCATGACGCAGCGGGTCTTCGTCACCGGAGTCGGCGTGGTCGCGCCGACCGGGCTGGGTATCGCGGAGTACTGGGCGGCGACGCTAGCGGGGGGCTCCGGCATCTCGAGATTCGACGACCGGCATGTCGGGGCGCTCGCCGGCCGGATCACCGGCTTCGATGCCGCCCGGCACCTTCCGGGCCGGTTGCTGCCCCAGACCGACATCTCTACCCGGCTGGCGCTCACCGCGGCCGACTGGGCAATCAACGACGCGGGTGTGCGCCCCGACGATCGGGACGAGTACGACATGGGCGTCATGACGTCGAATGCCTGCGGCGGCTTCGACTTCACCCACCGTGAGTTCGACAAGTTGTGGCACGACGGACCCCAGCACGTCAGCGTCTACGAGTCGTTCGCCTGGTTCTACGCCGTGACGACGGGACAGGTGTCCATTCGGCACGGCCTGCGCGGACCGGGCACGGCGCTCGTCGGCGAGCAGGCAGGCGGGCTGGACGCCATCGGCTACGCCCGCCGGGCGATCCGACGGGGCACGCCCCTGGTGATCTCCGGCGGCGTCGACTCCGCACTCGGCCCGTGGGGCCGGGGCGCGCATCTCTCCAGCGGCACGGTGAGCACCACGGATGATCCGGGGCAGGCGTATCTGCCGTTCGCCGCGGCGGCCTCCGGGCACGTCCCGGGTGAGGGCGGTGCGATCCTCGTCCTGGAGGGCGGCGAGAGCCTGGACGGGCGCGGGGACCGCTCCCGGTACGGCGAGATCGCCGGGTATGCGGCGACCTTCGACCCCGCCCCGGGGTCGGGCCGACCGCCGGGCTTGCGCAGGACCGCGGAACTGGCCCTCGAGGACGCCGGGGTCACGACCGCCGACGTGGGGGTCGTCTTCGCCGTCCAGGAGTTCACCGAACTCGGCTACGACTCGCTCGCCCTGCTGGAGCTCGCCGCCGAGATCCAGCGCCGCTACGGCATCGTGTTGCCGGACGAGCAGGTCATGGAGCTGCGTACGCCGGAGGCCGTGCTCGCCGCCGTCAACAGCGCCGAGCGGCTGCGGCAGACGTCGTGAAGGGTGCGCCTACTGTGCCTACGAAGCACCGGACATCGCATCGAGAAGTGGTGGCGGCCCCGGCGGACCTGGTCTTCGAACTGCTCACCGAGGCTGACCGGTGGCCGGCGATCTTCGGTCCGAACATCTTCTTGCGCTACCTCGAGCGTACGGAGAGCGAGGAACACTTCCAGCTCTGGGCCCTGGTCGGCGGCGAGGTCAAGACGTGGACGTCGCGGCGTGAGGTCGACCGGCACCTGCGGACGATCGGCTTCCGCCAGGAACGGAGCCAGCCACCGGTGGCGGCGATGAGCGGACGCTGGCAGGTCCTGCCCTTGCCCGGTGGCCGCACCGAGGTGATCCTGGACCACGAGTTCACCGCGGTGGACGACGACGCCGCTGCCGTCCAGTGGATCAGTGCGGCCCTGGAACGCAACAGCGTCGAAGAGTTGGCGGCGTTGCGCCGGGTGGCGGAGCTCGGTCATCCGGTCGTGGAAGTCGTCTTCACCTTCGAGGACACCGTCGAGCTCACCGGGTCGGCCGAGGAGGCGTACGACTTCATCGACCGGGCGGACCGCTGGCCGGATCAGCTCCCGCACGTTCGCCGTGTGGTGCTCACCGAGGAGATGCCGGGCATCCAACAGTTGGAGATGGACACGGTCAGCGGCGATGACGGGTCGACGCACACCACCCGGTCGGTGCGGGTGTGCCTGGCGAACGACAGAATCGCCTACAAGCAGACCCGGCCACCCTCGACGCTTCTCGGGCACAGCGGGGTGTGGATCTTCCATCGGGTGCCGGACGGGCCCGACTCGGTCACGGCGAGACACACCGTCGTGTTGGACCCGGACGCGCTGCGCACGGTGCTCGGCCCGAGCAGTTCTCTCGCCGAGGGACGCCGCTACCTCCGGGACGCGTTGGGGGCCAATAGCCGCCGGACGCTGGCCGGCGCGGCGGCGCCCGTATCCTCCACCGAGGAGCGGGAAGTCCGGTGACAGCGACTCGCGCCGCCGCCAGCGCGGTGGCGGCACGTATGACGGAGGTGGCGGACGGCGTGTTCGCCTATGTCCAGCCGGACGGAGGCTGGTGTCTCAACAACGCTGGCGTGGTGGTGGGTGACGACGGCATCTTGCTCGTCGACACCGCGGCCACCGAGCGGCGCGCGACCTTGCTGCGCACCGCAGTGGACGGCCTCAGTCGTGGCGGGGTGAAGTACTTGGTCAACACTCATTTCCACGGCGACCACACCTTCGGCAATCACCTTTTCGCCGACACGGCGACGATCATCGCCCAGCACGGCACCCGGGCCGAGATGGCGGAGACGGGGCTGGCACTGACCGGCCTCTGGCCGGAGGTGAATTGGGGCAATGTCGATCCGGTGCTACCGACGGTGACCTACCACGACGCACTGACGCTGCACCTGGGCCGCTGTCGGGCCGAGCTTTTCAACGTGGGGCCCGCGCACACCGGGCACGACACCGTGGTGTGGCTCCCCGGCGAGAAGGTGCTGTTCACCGGCGACGTGGTGCTGCCGGGGTGTACGCCCTTCCTGTTGATGGGCACGGTCGCGGGGTCGCTGACCGCTGTCCGCCGGATGCGCGAGACGGGTGCCCAAGTCGTGGTCGGCGGGCACGGAACGATCGCCGGCCCCGAGGCCTTCGACGAGACGGAGGCGTACCTGCTGTGGCTGCGGGACGCCGCCGGAGACGCGATGCGTAAGGGGCTGACACCGATCCAGGCGGCCCGCCAATGCTCGGCAGGCCGATTCGCCGGCTGGAAGGACCCGGAGCGGCTGGTCCCCAACCTGCACCGCGCGATCGCCGAGCATCAGGGGGCACCGCCGGCAGCCGCGCTGCCGGTCGAGCCGCTCTTCGCGGAAATGGTGGAATTCAACGGTGGGCACCTCCCGGAGTGCCACGCCTGACCGGCGTGCCAGAAGGTCCTCGACCGACCGCAGCGGGTCTGTTGCATTGGGGGAAGGCAGGGCATGGTTGACCCTGCCGAACGGGTGATCAGATTGCGAGGGTGAGCTCGGTGAACGCGGCTGTCAGCCGTGCGTGCGGGTCGGTGTCGATCCCGAGTTCGTAGTGGCCGCGGCGGATGTTCTGGACGAAGGCATGCAAACATTTAGCCGGTGAGCTGAGGGTGTTGGTTCGTGGCATGGCGTGATGGCCGGTGGGCGCGGTACGCCTCTGGCCGGTGGGTTTCCCTGTGGGGGTTGTG
>NZ_CDWWEW010000317.1:0-6070 GCF_977966315.1 Frankia sp. CeRuru1 | reverse complement strand
CCGAATGGCCGGTAGCTGCCCGGGAGGTAGTCGGCGACGGTGCCGGCTCCGTCACCGGAGGAATACGAGTCACCCAGCGCGACGTAGCGCAGCGCGGTCAGCCTGGTCCGCGAGGATCGTGAACGGCCGGACCGGTCGGTCGCGGTCAACTGGAACACGTAGTTGCCCGGAGCCGGGAGGGTCACCGTCGTGTCTGGCGTGTCACCGGCGAACCGGGCCGGGGCCGGTCCCGACAGCATCGTCCACGCTGTGGATGCCGCGGGGCCGGTGACCCGGCCGTGCAGGGCCACCACGCTCAGCCCGACGACTGTGCGCGAGCGTCCCGCCTGCACGGTCACCATCGCCTGCCGCAAACGTGGCACCGTCGTCACAGATGGTTGCGATGTCGCTGCCGTAACGTTCTGTCGGCTACGGGATACATCCGCTGCGCCTGTGTCACGGCAACCCGCGACCGCCACGGCCGCCACCAGGCCCACCACGAGCATGCTCCACCGGCATCGCCCGAGATCGCTACCCGTCATACCGTCATGATGACAGGCCGTGGAGTGGAGTCCACGGATGTGGCGTACGTGGAGTAGCAGTCCTGCGACGCCCAGAGCAGTCCTGCGACACCCAGAGCAGTCCTGCGACACCCCAAAGTGGCGGTCTGTAAATCGGGGCTCCGTGTCGGTCATCTCCTTCACCACCAGGAAGATCGTCGCAAACTGGGCCATCCCCGGCGGCGGGATTCCCGACATGGGCAACGTCAACGCCGACGGGACCCGGCTGTGGCTGTCCGGCCGGCGCAGCAACGTCGTGTACGTGTTCGACACCGGCGACACCGGCGACACCGGCGACACCGGCGGGAACGGCGGGAACGGCGGGCCGGACCCGACGACCGGCCGGCTGTTGACCGAGATCCCGGTGGGCCACGAGCCGCACGGGCTCGCCCTCTGGCCGCAGCCCGGGCGCTACTCCCTCGACCACAGACGATCCGCTTCAACGCGGAACTGCATGCCCTGGTCCGCATCGCTCGACACGCGGTCAGCGTCGCCGAAAAAGTGATTGTGGGCCGGCTGCAGATGGGCGACTTCGCGCGGGGCGCGTTGCCCTGCCGCATCGATACCGTGACCGGCAGCGTCTCCTGCACCTTTGACGAGGAGTTCAGGAAGGATGTCCTCGCGGCAATGAGTTCGCTGGTGCGCGCCCGTGGGCTTGCCGAGTCGACGGCGGGTGGGGCGATCCGGGTGTTCGCGCTGCGCGCGGTCGAGCGGCTTCCCAGCTCTCCCCATCGCACGCTGGACGACCTGGCCCGACAGCAGGAGATACGACCGGTGCGAAGTCTGGCCGAGTTGGCTCTGTCAGAACCGCTGAGCGATGAGGTCCGCCGCCCAACGCTGGAACCGGCAGATCGGGTGATCCTCGCGGCGCTGTCCCGGCTGTTACCCCGGGCCCGCTGGGACGTCTTCTTCGTCACCCCGGCCACCGTGCTGCGGTGGCGCCGTGACCTCCTCCGGCAACTTTCTTACCGGCGGCACGTTGCCTTGACGCCGGCGACAAAGTTTAGCGTCTTGCCCCGGACGGGTGAAGGAGGTCCGATGCTGATCGGCGAACTGGTGGAGCGGGCCGGCACGAGTACGGATGCGATCGACGTGATGCGACTGCTCTGGGCCGGAGGCGAGGACGGGGTCAGCTTCCGCGGGGAGTTCTTCGACTTCGACAACCTGTGCAGCTTCCCGAAGCCCTACGGCGTTACCCAGCTGCCCATCCACGTTGGTGGATCAAGTCGGGCGGCTGCACGCCGGGCCGGGCGACGAGGCGACGAGGCGACGGCTACTTTCCCGGCGGTGCGCTCGGTCCTGATGAGCGTAGCCTCCAACTGGACCTCGCCCGGTCGACCGCCTTCGAGGCTGGCCGTAATCCGGATGCTCTGGAGTACACGCGATGGGGGTCGATCGACCTGACGGTTCGGCCGGACCAGGTCGGCGGCGCGTATGTTCTCGACGTCCGCCAGCGGGCGGAGTTCACCTCCGCCCACTTGCCGGGTGCGACCTCATGTCGAGCTCGGCGACTTGCCCGCCCACCTCGCCGACGTCGCCCACCTCGCCGACGTCGCCCACCTCGCCGACGTCGCCCACCTCGCCGACGTCGCCGCCGGGCCGGACGGCTGGGCGCGGGCCACCAGCCGGAACCTGGACACCGGCGCATGAAAACAACCGCCACCGCCGCCGCCGGCCCGGCCAGCGGCACAGGTCCGGCCAACGGACCGGGTAGGTCAAAGAGCGGCGATGAACTCCGCTGACACCGATCACTTCGAAGCCGAGCTTCTCAAGGACCTTGACCACCTCCCCGCCAGGCAGCACGGGAAGAGGAGGCATCAGGCGACGTCCTGCACGATCGTCAGGACTGGCGGAACGCCAAACTCCTCAAGGACCAGACTGACGGCCTCGTAGAGATCGGCCACGGCGTCCTCAGGAGTGTTGCCGAGGCCGTGCGCGCCACCGCTGGGGAACAACGCATGGGCCGCCCAGGTGCCGTCCTCCTCCTGCTCCAGCTCGTCTGGGGATCTGGACCATCCGCTTCATGGCGCCGACTGTACGCCGCCAGCCGCAGGGCCAGCGGTAGCTCCGGTCACGGCACACGGACGCCACTCGACCGAACTGTCGAAAGCTGGTGAGCGCAGGACGGTGCCCAGTCTGTGGCCTCCGCGTGTTCCGCTGGGCGGGTGCGGATCGGTCCGGCGCGGCCAACGCGAGGCAGGTCAGTCCAGCGCGGCCAACGCGAGGCGGGCGGCGGCCCGGAGCCGCTCCGCTTCGGGTGCGGCCCGCGCGAGCACGCGGACGCCCTGCATCATCACGAGCAGGAAATTGGCGATCTCGTGCGGGTCCTTGTCGGGGCCAAGCTCGCCTTGGGCCTGGGCCCGCACCAGGGAGGACACCAGCGCCGTCTCCACGACGCTCCAGCTGACCGCCACCTGGCGGGCGACCTCGGGGTCACGCGGGGAGAGTTCGACGGCGGCGTTCACCACCAGGCAGCCTCGCCGGTTCGGGTCGGTGAGGGCGTCGGCGACCCAGCTCTCGACAAACGCGCGCACGGCCGACAGGGCCGGTCCGGGCTGGGCGAGCGCGGTGACGAAGCCCGCCTCGCTGCGTCGCAGGTACCGCCGCATGGCGGCCAGATACAGGTCGTGCTTGCTGCCGAACGTGCCGTAGAGACTGGCCCGGCCAATCCCCAGGTAATCGACGAGGTCGGCCATCGAAGTCGCTTCGAAGCCCCGTGTTCCCATCTGTGGTGATATCCCCCGGCCAGGGCGGTCGCGGTGGCCTCCCGCGGGTCGAGGGGCTCACCCGCCCGGGCGGCGGTGAGCAGCGCGTCGCGGGCCTTCCCGCTGATCTTCGGGTTGATCAGGACGGTCCGGTAGGAGCCGTCGGGTAGTGCCTTCAGCGGGGGCAGGTTCAGGTTGGCCCTGACCCGCCACAGCAGCGCCGCGCCGGTGTCCGCGGCCGTGCACCAGTCCGCCCAGGAGTAGAAGGTCCGGTCGGCGAGCAGCAGCCAGTCGGAGGCCAGCCGTGGGTAGAGGCGTCGGGCGAGGGCCTGCTCGCTGGCGACCTTCGTTCCGCGTCGGTAGCGCTGCTTGGAGACACGGTGCACAACGCCGCCGACGCGCTTACGGCGTTGCCGCTCGGGATCGCGTTCGTGCTGGGCCGGCGGGCGGCGACCCGCCGGTGCACCTACGGTTTCGGCGCCCATCACCCACGCTCTCGCCGGGCGGGCCCGCCGTGTCGTGGAGTCCGCGTGGTTCAACGGCGCGGTTCTCGTCGCGATTCTCGCCAACGCGGCCCTGCTGGGGATCGAAACCTACTCCGGACTCGCCACGCGCTGGCACGGCCCGCTCAAGGCCACTGAGCACGGGTTCCTGGTCTTCTTCACCATCGAGATCGCGCTGCGCGCGGCCGCCCACGCCGACCGTCCCCGCGACTTCTTCCGCGACCCGTGGAACCTGTTCGACCTCGCCATCGTCGCGCTGGCCGTCCTTCCGCTGGCTCGGGAGGACTCGACGGCAGTGCGGCTGGCGCGGCTGGCCCGGGTGCTGCGCACCGCCCGCTTCCTGCCGCAGGTGCGCATCATCCTCGCCGCCCTGACCCTGTTCCTGCTCATCACCCTGGACGGGCTCGGCGACGCCGTCCACACCAGTCTGGAGATCTCCGGCTGGACGATCCTCTACTACGGATCCTTCGTCGTGATCGGTTCTTTCATCCTGATGAACCTACTCATCGGCGTCGTCATCAATTCCCTGGAGGAGGCCCGTGAGATCGAGGACGCCCAGACACCCCGACGCCGGCCAGCAGACGCAGACAGCGACGGCCCGGACACCGACTTGGCCCGGCTACGCGAAAGGCTGACCACCGCCCGCGAGGCCCGCGACGCCCTCGACGCCGAACTGGCGGCGCTGTCCACACCGTCCCGCCCAAGCGACGGCGAGCAGCCCCGGCCCCGCCAGCCCACTCCCACCTGAGCGGCACAGATCGAGGACGCTCCTGCCCGGGCCTGGGCCCGGCGCTCCCAGCCATTCGGGCCAGCGCGCCGGCCAGCCGAACTGACGCCGCCGCACACAGGCGGACAGTGTCACCACGTCACCGCAGCCTCCCACGTATCCAGACTCGGCGGCAAATCCGCCCCTCGCCGGTCAATCCGGATGGCGGATTTAGCGGTTGAACACCTGTTCCTCGGCATTGTCAACCTGGAAGCCGCCGCGGCCAGCCTGCCCGTCGCACTGGACGCGAGGGCGGCGTTCCGGACACCGTCATCCCCGGCCACAACTGCACGCCCTGACGCTCGCCGCTGTCCTGCACACGCTCGCCGGACCGTGCCCGGCGGCCGAGGTATTTCTCGCCCACTTCGCCGGGAGCGCCGTCGCCGCGCGTTCGTGCCCTCCACCGGAAGCGTCGGTGGCCTCGGCGTCAGCCTCGCCGCTGCGCTCGCCCAGTGTGGCGGTGACGCCAAGACCGCCGTCAGCGCCGTTCTCGGCTACCGGCTTCTGACCGCATGGCTCCCGCTACTTCCCTCAGCGCTCGCTCTCACCACGCTATGCAGGCACCTCCTGCCGATCCCTGCCGAGAGCAGAGCGGGGGATGCTTCCCGGACGCACCCTTGGCAGGCGCCGACCGGTCTGGATCGACACTGCCGAGTTGCCCGCGGTCGTATCCAGGTGTCCGCATGCCAGGACGGGAGGCGCAGACCTTCTTGGGCTGGCGAGTGCATCGAGCCAGGTTCAACGATGGTAGGCGCCACGTCGGGTGAACGGGTGAACATGCGCCAGAGGAGGAGCACGGCGATGGCGCCGATGACCGACCCGATGATCCCGGACGGTTGCAGCGCGCCTTCGGCGAGGTCCTTGTCGAAGAGGATGTAGCCGAGGAATCCGCCGACGAAGGAGCCGACCACGCCGAGCATGATCGTGACCGGGATGCTCATGGGGCCGGGCCCGGGGACGAGGAGGCGGGCGAGAGCGCGCCGGCGACCAGGCCGAGCACGATCCAGCTGATGATGGTCCAGACCACGACGGCTTCCAACACCGGTAGATCACAGCAAGGTCAGCTGGGGATTACCCCTTCTCCGCCAGCCGATACCCTGCCTCGGGCGGTGGTGTCGGCTGTATGAGTCACCCGACCTGGCTCGGCCGGTGGTGCCCGGCGACGGCACCGGCACCGCGCGGCGCACGGTAGCTTCTGGAATCGCTGAGGGGGTCTGTACGTTGGGGACGGTGCCAGCGCAGTGCTGGCGGCGGCCATGGTGGTCGACTTGGGATCTGCGGGAGCGGACGGCGTGCACGGCGACGACAGTCGACATACGGCTGTGCGCCCGAAAGTGGTGAAGCGCCGCGGGGCCGTGTGCCGCGAGTCGGCCGGAAGCGGCGAGCTCCTGTGTCGCGGCGACGCGCGACGGGTCCCGTGCTGCCTCGTTCTTCGCGCTCCTGCCGCTGCCCAACAGCGCGGAGTGTCTGGCTGGCCGGGCACCGGTCCTCGGGGGCGTGGGTTCCGCGCGCCCGATGGCGTGCTGGCGGTTGTCTCGCGGGGTGTCGTCCGCGAGG
>NZ_CDWWEW010000316.1:0-6079 GCF_977966315.1 Frankia sp. CeRuru1 | reverse complement strand
GGAACCACCCACCTCTCAAAGAGAAGCACCCCGTGCCAGCACCGCTGGTCGCCATCATCGGCATCGCGGTGGTCGCGACGGTCTGCCACATCGAGGTACCGACCGTGGGCGACATGGGAGATCTCCCGGATGTGTTGCCCGTCCTGAGGCTACCCGACGTGCCGTTCACGTTCGAAACGTTTCGCATCGTCGCGCCCTACGCGTTCACGCTTGCCGCGGTGGGTCTGCTGGAGTCGTTGCTGACCGCGCAGATCGTGGACGACATGACCGACACCCGATCAGACAAGGACGCCGAGTGCCGCGGCCAGGGACTGGCGAACATCGGCACCGGTTTCCTTGGCGGCATGGCGGGCTGCGCCATGATCGGGCAATCGATCATCAATGTGAAGTCCGGGGGACGGACGAGACTGTCCACCTTCAGCGCGGGCCTGTTCCTGCTGATCCTTGTCACCGCGCTCGGTGACGTCGTCTCCATCATCCCGATGGCGGCGCTCGTCGCCGTCATGATCATGGTGTCGATCAGCACGTTCGACTGGGCGAGTATCAGCCCGCGGGTACTACGGAGTGTGCCGCGCAGCGAGACCCTGGTCATGGTGGTCACCGTCGTCGTGATGGTCGCCACGGGCAACCTCGCGCTCGGGGTTCTGGCCGGAGCGCTGTTGGGCGCGGTGTTCTTCGCCCGCCGGGTGGCGCAGATCGTCCGGGTGGCCGATGTCCTCGATCCCGACGGGGGAATCCGTGTCTATGCACTGACCGGGGACCTGTTCTTCGCCTCGACTAACGAGCTCGTCCATTCCTTCGACTACACCGACCCCACGCCCAGGGTCGTCATCGATCTCACCGATGCCCACATCTGGGACACCTCCGCCGTGGCCGCACTGGAGGCAGTCGCGGCGAAGTACCGCAGCCGTGGTGTCGACGTCGAGATGGCCGGGTTGAACGAGGCCAGCTCCGACCTGCACCGGCGCACTGCCGGACAGTTCGCCACCCATCACTGACCCGGCATCCCGGGAAAGTCCCCAGCCGGGTCTCGGAGCCTGCCGGAGGGAGCCTGCCGGAGCACCGGCGTAGCGCCCGACAGGGCGCCGCGGGACGCGCTGGTGTAGGGCGCACACCATCGTACGTCGAGGCCAGGAGCTTCCGGAAACTCAACCCTTACGTTACGGTACAGTTCGTCCTCGTCGGCGTTTGCCCGAAGTGGTGCGACAAGGGGTCCTGGGCCTGACGGAACAGCAACAGGCACGGGCGGGGAGCACGGGCACCGCCGGGCTCGGAGGAGTCACGTCCATCTGCGGAGTCGGGGGTCAGGCGTGGGGCGTCGCCGTGAACAGGCCGGCGGTACGTCCCGCCGGTGGAGACTCGGGCTGCTCGGCGCCGCTGCGGCCACCATGGTGGTGGTACTCGTCCTCCTAGTCGTGGTGGGCGGCTCGGAGGAACAGCCTGAGCCGCCTATGGAGACGCCGCAGACACCGGCCGCCCCTGCGATGGGTAGTGGCCTGGCCTGGCCGTCCGGTACGAACGCGAACCCCCCACAGGACATCCGCGCCTGGGAGACATGGCTCGGCCGCCCGACGGACGTGGCCGTCGTGTTCACCGCCCGGAGGAGCTGGCAGACGATCACCCGCGACGACTGGCCGATGAGCAGCTTCCGGCCGAACGCCTACCAGGGGATGCTGTCGGTGGCCCAGCCACTGTTTCCCGAGGACGGCAATGAGGCGGCGTGCGCGCGGGGCGAGTACGACCAGCAGTGGGCGGCATTCGGCCAGACGCTGGTGCGCAATGACAGGCCGGACGCGATCGTCCGCCCTGGCTGGGAGTTCAACGGCACCTGGTTCTGGTGGGCCCCACGGGATACCGAGGTGTGGAAGCAGTGCTTCCGGAAGGTAGTGACGGCGATCAGAAGCACGGCGCCGCACGTGCAGATCGACTGGAACATGACCGGACACCGGAACCGGATGCAGAACGGTGGCCGGGTATGGGACGCCTACCCCGGAGACGACGTTGTCGACATCGTGAGCATCGACGCGTACGACTCGTATCCGGCGTCCACAAGCCAGGAGACCTTTGACGACAACTGCAACAGTGACTCGGGAGCGTGTACCGCCAGCAGGTTCGCCCGGCAGCACAGCAAGCAGTTCGCGGTACCAGAATGGGGGATGGACCATAGGAAAGGCGGCGGCGGAGACAACCCGTACTACATCGAGAAGATGTACGAACTGTTCGCGTCCAACCAGGATATCCTTGCCTACGAGGCGTACTACAGTGTCGGCGCCCAGGAGGCAGAGAACGTGCAGTCGGCCCTCACGCCCGACCTCAACCCAAACGCCGCGCAGCGGTATCTCGAACTGTTCGGCAAACCCGCGACCGTGCCGTCCTCGATGGCCACAGGGTGACCTTCCTCTCTTGACCGGCGGAACCTCAAACGCGAGTTTGTCGCCGGGGACCCGTGGTTTCAGGCGCGGCTCGTCGGCGACCAGGAGGAGTTCCGGCGGCGGCTGGCCTCCGGCCGTGGCTGGACCTGATCGCCGAGGTGGCCGGCCGTGGGGTCGAGGTCCGCCGTGTCCGGATTGTGGCGGAGCTGGTGTCCCAACCAGCGCACCGCCGCATTCCTCATTGAGGAGTCCGTTCTGCGCAACGGCTTCGGCGGGCCGGCGGTCATGCGCGGCCAGTGCGCGCACCTGGCCGAGGTCACGACGTGGCCCGCAGTGTCCCTTGGCGTCATTCCCGCCTCTTGCGATCGTGGCCTGGCCAGCCCAGTCGAGGATTTTTGGATCTTCGATAACGATCAGGTGAACGTTGAACTGGTCTCGGGATTCCTGACGGTTACCCAGCCGACCGAGATCGCCCTCTACGCGCAGATGTTCGCTCGTTTGAGTGAGATCGCCGGCTACGGCGACCGGGTCGTCGTCGTCACCGCGGATGCGGAGCACGGCGTCCCCGAGCATGCGGACTACGACGCGGTCGTGGTCACCGTCGGGGCGTGGGACCTTGCGCCAGCGTGGCTGGAGCAGTTGACCGGTGACGGTGTGCTCGTCGTGCCGCTGCAGATGAACACGTTCACCCGTTCGCTGGCCTTCCGCCGGTCGGGGGAGCACTGGGCGAGCACGTCGGCGCAGCTATCTGTCCGCCGCCACACAGGCTGTCCTCGCCCGTGCGGCGGCTCGCGCGTGTCTTCCCGAGGACTGACCCACGGACGACACCACCCTGCGCTGGTTCCCCTCTGATCGGCTGGGCGCGCCTCCCCGGCCACCCGACCGTTTTCGCTGCCGTTGCGGCTCTTGCTGGCCAGCGCTTCCACGGCTGTTCTCACCGGCCTGTCGGCGGTGGATGTCTCACCGGTTCGTCATTTCCCTACCAGGGCATACCGGGGTTGCCCGCACGTGCGCTGCGCCGTCCAACAGCGCCAGCGGCGCAGCGCACAGGACGGAGAGTGGGACCTCCAGGTCACACCTACGGCGACGGGAAGACGACGGCGGGTCAGGGTTTCCGACGCTGCTTGCCCGCCCGTCTTGCGTCCGTCCAGTCAGCTACCAGTTCAGCCTCGGGGTACAGCCCATGAGGGTCCAGGAGGTTCCTCGGCACGGCGGAGCAGGCCTTTCCTGCGGCTGTCACTAGAGGTTCCGCCTGGCCAGGAGCTATCGCGGTCGCGGCCTCGACTGCCAGGTCGATTGTCTTGTCGGCCGCCGCATAGACCGCCCCAACGCTCATGACAGCCACCGTCTCCGCGAATGTGCGCAGGTCGTCTGCGATTCTCCCCGCAGCCTCGACCCCCTTCTCCATACCGGTCTCCACCGCCTCGCCCGCCAGATAGCCGGCGGCCGCGCCCAACGCCGCCCCGGCGATCGCCGTCGTCGGCCCGGCCGGCGCGCCGACTACACCGCCAACAACACCACCGACGGCCTTTCCTACCCCACCTCCGACGCCGGCCTTGAACGCTCCCATCGCACGCTTACGGCCATCCCTAACCATGGCAGGGCCTCTCCGCCAGCCCGGTGGTCCGAAGCTGGTCGATCGTGTCCTTCCGCGTGCTGGCCACGGCGTCGTCCAGTTCGGGAACACGGCGGTGCTTGAACTTCGCCGTCGCGCTGTTGAGGATCAGGCCCGCGTCCTTCCGTCCCGCACGGACCGTCGCCCCAGATGTCCTGTAGCCGAGATACCCGGCACCGACTAGTGCAGCGAGCCAGGCCGCGGGAACAACCGCAGCGCCCGCGCCTCCCCCCGCTGCGGCCGTTTCCGCAGCGATGCCGGCACCGGCAGGGACCGCCGCAGCGGCCTGAGCCGCGTTCCTCTTGAGCCACTCCCGAACAGCTGCCACATAACCGCCGGCAGCGATGAGATCGGCGATGATCTGGTCGCGGAGCTCATCACGTATAAGCTTCCACAGAAGGGAGTCCTCCAGCTCGACGACCTCACCTGCGGGGTCCTTGAGCTCCACGTTGACCGGCTCAGTGCCAGCGGCTTCCGCCTCGGCGTTGAGGAACTCCTCGATCTCCTTGATCGCCGCCTTCACAAACTCGACCAGGTGCCGGTCAACCGCTGCCAGCCCTGCTGCCAGCTCGGCGAGCACCCTGTTCACAGGCCTCTCGCCATCCGCGTTGACGTCCGGGTTAGTGGTCGTGGCCAACCGGGAAACAAGTGCCTTGATGGTATCCAGGTTCACCCCGAAGTCGCCCAGAGAAGCCGCCGCGATCCGCCGATCGAACTGCGCATCGAAGATCTCGGTCTCCCCGTGCGCCATCGCCTGCAACTCCAGGACGAGAGTCGTAAACCTGGCCGTCGCGGCGTCCTCGACGCTCGGTCGGAGCTCATCCACAACGAGTCTCCTGTCTTCTGAGCAAGAACGATCCGTAGTAGATCGCTTTCCCATGGTCAGGTAATCCGATGTGGGTGTCAATAGGGCGAGATTTGATCCAGTTCTGTGCGTACGTGCTACTCTGGACAGGTGAGTGTGCTGGGCGCCGCCATCAAGGAAGCACGGGAGGCCCGCGGCCTGAGTCGAGCCGAGTTGGCCAGACAGGCGGGCATCACCCCTCTCTACATGGACAAGATCGAGCAGGGCGCTCGTCGTCCGTCTCCGCCCAAGCTGGCCGCTCTCGCCAAGGTCCTGCAGGTCAGCACGGCCGAGCTGATGACCCGCGCGGCGCTGCTCGACGCCAGCACCGCCTCCACCAGCGACGAACTCATCAGACGTCTACTCAGGGCGGCAGCCACCGGGGCGGGCGCGCAGGCCGCGCTGAAACTTGTCGGAGCTGTAACTCCGATGGCTTCGATCATGGCCGTCGGGATCCCGCGGCGCTCGATCCCGGCTGCGGCCCAGGCGACCGGAACACTGTTCCCAGGCAGCGTCGTGGCAGTCGCCGCCGGCAGCCTGGTTGCGGGATACGTCCAGCACCGGCAGCAGCGCGCTACCACGCAGAACTCTGATGCCCGGGTACCCGCCCCTCAGCCTGAGATAGCCAACCCACGCCAGGAGTTGCTGGAGCACATTGCCACGCTCACCGACGAGGAGATCGAGGCGATCCTCCTCCTCGCCCGCGAGGCAGTCACCAGCGACGACACCTGAAGCGCCTCATCCCTCCGTGCCACCGGGCGGCGGGGCCGCGCGGGGTCTGCTGCCGCCAGCGGGCGAGGGATGCGAGGGAGACCCGGGCGTAGCGGGCGAGGAAGGCGAATGAGCAAAATCTCAGCAATCAACCTTGATCAGGTCGCCGATCTGGCGGAAGTGATTGCCGGCACCTCCGCGAAGCCTCCGCGCTCCGTACAGTAGCCGCCCAGTCACCTCGCTGCGTGGATGCTGTACGTGCCCCCGGTCCGCGAGGCGCTGGTCGATGCGCTGCGCCATCTCGACCAGCCCGAACGGGTCCCGTCGCGACCACAGCCGCGGACCTCGCCGAACCTGACCAGCACCTGGACGCCACCCTGGCCCGCTGGCTTCCCCTGACCCGCGCCGGCGCTGGTCGTCTCGGACTGGGCCAGTTGTCCCTCGTCTGGCCGCCCCTGGACCGCACCGCCACAGGCCACGAAGACAAGATCATCCTCCCCGGGCGTCCCAACCGGCTCTACCCACCCGAGCCCATGC
>NZ_CDWWEW010000315.1:0-6085 GCF_977966315.1 Frankia sp. CeRuru1 | reverse complement strand
CTCCCGGGAGGTGGTCTCGGCCCCGAGCCCCTGAGGCTTGCTGGCGCCGTGGAAGTCACTGGAACCGGTCGCCACCAGCGAGAGCTCGGCAGCGAGGCCACGTAGCCGGCGCCGCTCGACGGGTAGGTGATCGGGGTGATCGACCTCGAGGCCGGTCAGGCCCGCCTTCGCCATCGCCTCGATCACCTCGGGACCGACCGTGACGCCGCGCCTGCTCGCGAACGGGTGCGCGAACACGCTCACCCCGCCGGCGCCGTGGATGAGGCGAAGCGCCTCCCAGACGTCCGGCTGCTCCTTGCCCACCCAGTACGGTCCGCCCGCGCCGATCCACCGGTTGCTGAACGCGGCCGCCACCTCGGGGATCAGCCCGGTCTCGACCATGACCGCGGCGATGTGGGGCCGGCCCACCGTGCCGGCCGCCAGCTCCAAGACCCGTTCCCAGCGCACCGGATGCCCGTCCGCGGTGAGCCGGTCGACCATCCGACGGGCCCGGGTGGCGCGATGTTCTCGCACCCGGGCCCGGGCTGCCGCGAACGCCGGCTCGGCCGGGTCGAACAGGTAGGCCAGCACGTGCAGGGATACCCAGGCACCTGCTACCTCGACCTGGCAGGAGATCTCGGTGCCCGGCACCAGGGTCAGCCCGGCCGGCAGGGCCGCGGCCGCGCGGCCGATGCCCGCGATGGTGTCGTGGTCGGTGAGCGCGAGGACCGACAGGCCCTGCCCGGCCGCGAGCCGGACGAGGTTCTCCGGTGACTCCAGGCCGTCCGAGGCGGTCGAATGGGTGTGCAGGTCGATGGCCACCCGCTCCATAATGCTTCATAGTGGCAGCTTTTCGCCGCGAGGCGATGATGTGGGCGGCAGGCGGTGGCGGCGGGCGGGAGGTGAGGCCTACAGGTCCAGATCGGTCAGGACCAGCACCCGCTCCTCGGTGAGGTCGGTCATGGCCGAGCGGACCCCCTCCCGCCCGATGCCGGAACCCTTCGTCCCACCGTAGGGCATCTGGTCGGCCCGGTACGACGGGACGTCGCCGATGACGACCCCCCCGACCTGGAGCTCCCGGTGGGCGCGGAACGCGGTGGCCAGGTCGTGGGTGAACACCCCGGCCTGCAGGCCGTAGGCGCTGTCGTTGATCCGGGCGAAGCCCTCGTTGACGCCGTCGACCGCCGCCACGACGATCACTGGGCCGAAGACCTCCTCGCCTACCACCTTGGCGGTGAGCGGAACGTCGGTCAGTACGGCCGGGCTGAGACTCGTGCCGTGGCGCGTCCCGCCGCAGACGAGTGTCGCCCCCGCCTCGACGGCCTCGATGATCCACGCTTCGACCCGTTCCGCCGCCGCGACGTCGATCAGCGGCCCCACGTCGGTGGCCGGGTCGGCCGGATCCCCGTCGTGCAGCGCCCGCACGGCGGCGACGATCTCGGCGAGCAGCTCGTCGATGATCGTGCGGTCTGCGTAGACCCGCTGCACGGCGATGCACGACTGGCCGGCCTGGTAGTTGGCGAACAGGGCGATGCGGCCGGCGGCCCGGGCCAGGTCGGCGGGAGCCGCGTAGTCGGCGGCGACCAGCACCGCCGCGTTCCCGCCGAGTTCGAGGACCACGTGCTTGCGGGGGACCGCGTCGCGGATGGACCAGCCCACCGGGCCGGAACCGGTGAAGGACACCACAGGCAGCCGAGGGTCTGCGATGAGCGGGCCGAGGCGGTCGTTGGGGATCGGGAGGACCGACCACGACCCCTCGGGCAAGCCGGCGTCGGCGAGCAGGTCGCCGAGGAACAGCGCCGACAGCGGCGTGCGCGGGGCCGGCTTCACGATGATCGGCGCGCCGACCGCCAGCGCTGGCGCCACCTTGTGGGCGACCAGGTTGAGCGGGAAGTTGAAGGGGGTGATGCCCAGCACGGGCCCGCGGGGGAAACGCCGGGTGAGCGCGAGCCGTCCCTCCCCGGTGGGATCGGTGTCCAGCCTGGTCAGCTCCCCGGCGAAGCGCCGGGCCTCCTCCGCCCCCCAGCGGAAGGTGGAGCTCGCCCGGGCCACCTCGGCACGCGACCAGGTCAGCGGCTTACCGCTCTCCGCGGTGATGAGACGGGCCAGTTCGTCGCCCCGACGGGCGATCTCCTTCGACACGGCGGCGAGCGCGCCGGCGCGGACGTGGGCCGGCAGCGCCGCGAACGCTGGCGCGACCGCCGCCGCGGCGGCCACGGCCGTCTCAACCTGGTCGGGGTCCGGCTGCGCGACGACAGCGACCTCCGCGCCGTCGAACGGGTGCCGGACGGTGGTCGCCGCCGGCCCGGTGGCCGGCTTGCCTGCCAGCCAGAACGGCGTCGGCTCGCTCATCGCGCGGATGACCGGTCGGCGCGGGCGGCCATCGGGCCGCCTGGCGTCGGGCCGCCTGCCGTCGTCATCACCATCGAGCTCATTCTAGGCGCCCGTGCGGGCGGGGTGCCGGCGGCGCGCCCGGTCCCGCCCGAGGACCACCGACCGGATCCCGGCGGCGGGGGACGATGGCCAGGCCAGGCCAGGCCAGGCCAGGCCAGGGCCGCGGCGCGGGTGGCCGTGGCCGTGGCCGTGGCCGTGGCCGTGGCCGTGGACAGGGTATGTGCGCAGGCAGACGATCAGGTAGGAGCCGACGATGACCATTCCTAACCAGGCGGCGACCGGAACCGGCCTGCCCGCCACCGGCGGCCCGCGGCTGCCCCAGGAGCTGCGTCTGTACACCGAGATCCCCGGCCCGCGGTCCCGGGCACTCGCCGCGCGCCGCGCCGGCGCCGTGGCCCGGGGGGTCGGTGAGACCCTCCCGGTCTACGCGCACGCGGCGGGCGGCGGGGTCGTGGTCGACGTGGACGGCAACTCGCTCATCGACTTCGGTTCGGGGATCGCGGTGGTCAGCGTCGGCAACGCCGCGGACGAGGTCGTCGAGGCCGTGCGCGAGCAGATTGGCCGGTTCACCCACACCTGCTTCATGGTGACGCCGTACGAGGGCTATATCGCCGTCTGCGAGGCGCTGAACCGGCTGACGCCGGGTACCCACGAGAAGCGCTCGGTATTGTTCAACTCCGGAGCGGAGGCCGTCGAGAACGCCGTCAAGATCGCGCGTAGTGCGACCGGCCGGGACGCGGTCGTCGTCTTTGAGCACGCCTACCATGGCCGGACGAACCTGACGATGGCGATGACCGCGAAGTCGATGCCCTACAAGAGCGGGTTCGGGCCGTTCGCGCCCGAGGTCTACCGGATGCCGCTGGCGTATCCCTACCGCTGGCCGACCGGTCCCGACCGCTGCGGGGAGGAGGCCGCCGAGCGGGTGATCGAGCTCGTGCGGGACGAGATCGGAGCCGCGTCCGTCGCCGCGATGGTCATCGAGCCGATCCAGGGGGAGGGCGGTTTCATCGTCCCCGGGACCGGGTTCCTGCCCCGCCTCGCCGAGTTCTGTACGGCTTCGGGGATCGTGTTCGTGGCGGACGAGGTGCAGACCGGGTTCGCCCGGACCGGGACGATGTTCGCCTGCGAGCATGAAGGTGTCGTCCCGGATCTCATCGCCACCGCCAAGGGCATCGCCGGCGGCTTGCCGCTCGCGGCCGTCACCGGCCGTCCGGAGATCATGGATGCCCCCCAGGCCGGCGGGCTCGGCGGCACCTACGGGGGGAATCCGGCGGCCTGCGCTGCGGCTCTCGCCGCGATCGACCTCATCGAGTCCGTGGGCCTGGCCGGCCGGGCCCGCCGGATCGGCGAGATCGCCCTGCCCCGCCTGCACGCGTTGCGCGAGCGGTACGACTTCGTCGGGGACGTCCGGGGGCGGGGCGCGATGGTCGCCCTGGAGCTGGTCCGGGGCGCCGGCGACGACAGCCCGGACAAGGTTCTCACCGCCGCCGCGGCCGCGGCCTGCCATCGTCGCGGCCTGATCGTGCTCACCGCGGGCACCTGGGGCAACGTGCTCCGGCTGCTGCCACCGCTGGTGATTGAGGAGTCGTTGCTGCTGGCCGGCCTCGATCTCCTCGACGAGGCGTTCGCGGAGCTCGCGGCGCGCCGTCAGCCTCCCTTCCCGGCCCGCCCGGAGGCGTGACGGAGGGCTGGAGGGTGACGGAGGGGTGGCGCACCCGGCTGTTCGGCACATCTGCCCAGGTGGGGCGATTGCGGGTGGAAACCTGGTGGGGCGATTGCGGGTGGAAAGCCGAGGGCATACCGGTGCCGGAGTGCCGATGTTCGGCGACATCTCCACCTACGCCAGGAGGCGCCCGGTGACCATTGCTGCGGCCTGCCCGCGCTGTCTCGGACCGCTGCGTCCACCCGATCTGTGGAGCAGCCAGTGGCGGTGTGACGATCACGGGGAGGTGAGTCCCTACCGCACTGCGGTGTCGTCGCGGGAACAGGCGCTCCACGCGCTGTCGAGGACCTCGACGGTCCCGGTCTGGTTGCCGCAGCCGATGCCGGTCCACTGGTACGTCAGCGGTGTCGGCTGGGCCGGTGACGAGCGTACCGGGCCGCGTGCTACGGCAGTCGCCGCCGCCGGGCCCTCCCCGTTGGGCGGGCCGGCCGAGATGGTGCTTGTCGCCGAGGCGCCTCGGGTGGGACTCGGCGCCCGGCTCGCGGGCATCAGCGGTCCCGATCCCGAACCGCTGCCCGGCGTACCGGAGGCGAAGGTCGAGGCCGCCGGGCATCCCACGGCGTTGTGGCCGCTGGTCGTACCCCCCGATCGGGCGGCGTTCGTCGGGGAGGCCCGGGGGGTGTGGCTGTGGCTGGTGCTCTGGCCGGCCGACGCGGCCCTGCTCCTGCTGGAACACCTCGTGCTGCGGGACCTGCGCGACGATCCGCAGCTCGGCGAGCGGTCGTTCTTCGGCGCCTCGAGCCAGCATCTGTCCGCGGGGCCGCTGCCCGGGCGGTGAGCCGCCATGGTCACGGAACCCCGGCCCCGGAACCCCGGCCGCTGGGGGACCTGGTGCACCCGCCCGTAAGCTCGCTCACCATGACGGACGCCGCTGCCTCCCGCACATCCTCCTGGGGAAGCCTCGGTACGGTGGCGCCGCAGCCGGTCCGGGTCGAACCCGCCGAGGTCGACCGTAACCGGCTGGCCGTGATCGTCAACCCGAGCGCGGGTCACGGGCGGGCGATGCGGATGCTTGACGGCGTCCGCGCCGAGCTCGCGCGCTGGGCACGGGACGTCCGGGTCACCCCGACCCGCGACCTCGCCCATGCGGACGATCTCGCGGCGGCGGCCACCGCCCAGGGCCGGGTCGTGGTCGCGCTCGGGGGCGACGGCCTAGCCGGCGCGGTGGCAGGGGGGGTGGCCCGCTGCGGCGGCGTGCTCGCGGTGCTCCCCGGCGGGCGCGGCAACGACTTCGTGCGTGGTCTCGGCCTGCCCCGCGACCCGTGCCGCGTCGCGGCCGGGCTCGCGCACGCCCGGGAACGCCGGGTCGACCTGCCCGAGGTCGGCGGCCGGCCGTTTCTCGGGATCGCGAGCGTCGGCTACGACTCCGACGTCCAGGTGATCGCCAACCGGACCCGGTTCCTGCGCGGCCAGCAGGTCTACACCTACGCGGCGCTGCGGGCGCTGGCTGCCTGGCGCCCGGCGCGCTTCACGGTGACGGTGGACGACCTCGCACCTCGGGACCTGGTCGGGTGGACGGTCGCGGCGGCGAACTCGGCGTATTACGGCGGCGGGATGCGGTTCGCCCCGGGGGCGGACATCGCCGACGGACTGCTGGACGTCCTGCTGATCTCGCGGACCTCCCGCCTGACGTTCCTGGCGCTGTTCCCGCGGGTGTTCTCCGGGCATCACGTCGACACCCGGCACGTGCGGGTGCTGCGGGCCCGGCGGGTGCGCGTCGAGGCCGACCGGCCCTTCGCCGTCTACGCCGACGGCGATCCGCTGGCGTCGCTGCCAGCGGAGATTGTCGTGCGCCCCGGTGCCCTGCGGCTGCTCGTGCCGGTTATTCCGGCGTCCTGAAGCCGGATTCCGGCGCCGGGCGGTCGGATTCGGCTGCCGTGGGTTCGGCCGCGGTGGGTTCGGCCGGGTCCGCGGTCTCGGGCCTCGGCGTGGTCTCGGGGGTCAGTGTGATCTCGGGGGTCGCATGGTAGTCGATGCGGCCGGCTGCCT
>NZ_CDWWEW010000314.1:0-6120 GCF_977966315.1 Frankia sp. CeRuru1 | reverse complement strand
CAGCAGGGCCGTTCTCTCCAGCAGGTGGAGACCCTGTCCCGTGGCCGGTGGAAGGTCGCGGCGGTCGGCTCCTACGAACGCGGCGACCGGATGATCAGCGTCGAAGGGCTCGCGGCGCTCGCCGGCTTCTACGGCGTCCCCGTCCACGAGCTGCTGCCCGGCGGACGGCCTGACCCCCTCCCGCCGCGGGCGGCGCGAGTCGTGCTCAACCTGCCCACCCTGGCCAGCGTGCCCGCCGAAGACGCCGGACCGCTGCGCCGCTGGGTCGCCGAGATCCAGCGGGAACGCGGCGACTACGCCGGACGGGTCCTCTCGATCCGCGAAGGGGACCTGCGCACCCTCGCCACCCTCTACGCCCTCGACCGCAACCAGCTGCTCACCATGCTCCAGCAGTGGGAGGTGCTCGACCCGACGAGCGCCACCCCGGACACCTCCGACACCGTCTGAACCCGGGCACCGTGATCCAGCCGACAGCACGTCCGCTGCCGCGCCCCTTCCCACCATGCACTGCGGGAGGGGCACGCAGGCGCGGACAACCTCCACAGCGCTTTCCCCGACGCACCTGACCGCGTGCGGCGCGGCTAGGCGATGCCCCGGGGATACGACAGCGCCACGACCCGGTCGGCCGCTGGTTGAATCTTCGTGATGGACAGCGCCGAGTTGCTTGATCGGTTAGGTCGATTGCGGCGGGCCCAGGTCGGCGCGGTCCGGGTGCCTCACAAACCGCTGCTGCTGTTGTGGCTGTTCGGCCGGCTTGCCGCGACAGGCACCAGCGAGGTGAGCTATGCGGAGGCTGAGCAGCCCGTTAGCGGGTTGATCAACCAGTTCGGTCCGTCGGTGCGACGGTCGACGGCGCGGCAGCGGGCCGCGATGCCGTTCGTGCATCTGGAGCGCGACCTGTGGGACCTGCGTGACGCCGCCGGTGAGCCACTTGGCTCAGACCTACCGGAGCGAAGCCGCCTGCTTCACGACCTCGGCGCGGTCGGCCGCTTGCACCGCCACGTCGAGCAGATCCTCCTCGATCCCAGAATGCTTACCGCCGCCGCGAGGCTGCTGTTGGACCGGCATTTCACACCCGCGCTCGCGCCGCTGATCTGCGATGTCGTCGGACTTGACCTCGGCACGCGGGCCGACTCCACAGGTGTAGCCGGTGGGGATCGGCTTCGGCGACGGCGGAGCGCCACGTTCGCCGAGCAGGTGCTGCGGGTCTACGCCTACTGCTGCGCGGCCTGCGGCTTCGATGGGCGAATCGGAACGGTTCCGGTCGGGGTCGAGGCCGCCCATGTCCGCTGGCATAGCCAGCACGGCCCGGACGACGTCACCAACGGCGTGGCGTTGTGCTCGCTTCATCACACACTGTTCGACCTAGGTGTTCTCGGGTTGACGCCGGACCGGGAACTCAAGGTTTCCGATCTCTACGTCGCTCGATCGCCGGCCGGACACGCCGTCTACGCCCTCGCCGGGCGTCCGCTCGCGGTGCCTCTGCCCGGTCAACCCGCTGTCGACGCCAGCCACATCGTCTGGCATGACCGTCAAGTCTTCCGCAGTGTAGCAGCATGAGATGATCGCTTGTTGTCCGGCAACTGCCGGGCAGCAGATCGCTGGGGACGGCAGGCGGTAAGGCGGATGCCGTCGGCCGACTTCGCATGCATCGGGGGATCGAATGCAGGTCTGTCGTGTGACCCTGCGCCGCTTCCGTGGCGTTGAGGCCGGGACGGTGTATCTCGACGGCGACACGCTGCTGGTCGGGTCCAACAGCGTGGGCAAGTCCACCGTGTGCGAGGCGCTGGACCTGGTTCTCGGCCCGGAGCGGATGTTCCGCCGGCCTGTGATCGACGAGTACGACTTCTTCGCCAGCCGGTACCAAGCGACGGACGGAGTTCTCCCCGAGATACGCATCGAGGTGGTCCTGACTGACCTGACGCCGGAAGCGCGGCGGCGTTTCCACGGCCGCATGCGTCGCTGGTCGCCACGCCGACGTGACTTCGCGGAGTCGGCGCCCGCTGGCGACGAGGGGAACAGCGAGGACGTGTGGTGCCTGCCCGTCGTGTTCCTGGGGCGATTCAACCCGGACGAGGACGACTTCGAGGGCGGCACGTTCTTCGCGCATCCGGAACCGGTGGTTGACGACTTGACCGAGGAGTCCACCGAGCTGGGCGATGGGTTGAAGCCGTTCACTCGCGAAGACAAGCGGCTGTGTGGCTTCCTGTACCTGCGTCCCAACCGTACGGGCAGCCGCGCGCTCAGCTTCCAGCGCGGTTCGCTGCTCGACACCATCGTCCGTCTGGAGGCGGAGTCCGCCGGACAGCTGTGGGAGAAGGCTCTCCGCGACGTTGAGGAGGTGGTGATCGCTGGGGATGATTCCGCGTTCTTCAAGGTGCGCGAGCAGCTCCGTGCCCGCGTCGAGCGGTTCCTCAGCCTGAGTGACGGCCCCGGCGCGGTGAACGTCCGCGTCTCCGAGCTGACGCGGGACCATCTCCGCGAGGTCCTGCGGCTGTTCCTGTCCACTCAGCCCGGAGCGCACGGTGTGCCGTTCAACCGGCTGAGCACGGGCTCGTTGAACCTGCTCGTGTTCGCGCTGCTGACCTACATCGCCGAGCTGAAGGGCGACGACTCGGTAATCTTCGCGATGGAGGAGCCGGAGATCGCGCTGCCGCCGCACGCCCAGCGCCGGCTGGTCGACTTTGTCGTCAGCCGGATGGGGCAGGCGATCATCACGTCGCACTCGCCGTACGTAATCGAGAAGTTCGACCCCGGCCAAGTCGTCGTCCTGAGCCGCGACAGCACCGGCACGCTCACCAGCACCAACATCAGTCTCCCGGACGACTTCAAGCCTAAGAAGTACCGCAACAACCGGCGTCAGTTCGCCGAGGCGGTACTGGCCCGCGCTGTCCTCGTTGTGGAAGGCGCCACGGAGGTGCTCGTCTTCCGGGCCGTCTCTGACGTCCTCGACCGCGACGAGACCGTTGGCGGCTACCTGCACTTGGACCTCGCGGGCATCTCGATCTTCGATGCCGAGAACGACGTCTCAGTCCCGGTGTTCGCCCCGGTCTTCGCCGACATGGGTAAGCCGGTCTTCGGCATACACGACCATCCGAACCAGCCGCTGGGCCCCGACCTGGTAGCGAAGACGGCCCGGTTTACTCGGTACGAGGTCATCCCCTACAAGGGAATCGAGACGTTGCTGGTCGCCGAGACGCCCATCGCTGTCCAGAGGCGGTTCGCTGTGTCCGTGACGACGCGCCTCGACTACCCAAGCGGGGTGGGGCAGCTGGCGACGACCGCGACCGACGAGGAGGTCCGGTCACACATCCGGACCCTTCTGCAAGCGCACAAGGGGGCAACCGGCTACGCGGCCCTGCTGATCGCAGAGTGCTCCGGCAAGGCGGAGCTGCCACCCACACTTGCCGCCTTCCTGACCTCCATCGACGCGGACCTGCGCCAGAAGCCACCGGAGCCCGCTGACGCGGTAGCCGTTCCGCAGATCTGAACGTCACCGTGAACATCGACGAGACACGGCGCCAGATCCTCGCGGCGGACGGCCATCTGCTCATCCAGGGCGGCCCAGGCTGCGGCAAGACCACCATCGCGCTGCTCAAGGCAGCCTCCGTCGTGGACCAGCTGGAGCCCGAGCAGCGCGTCCTGTTCCTGAGCTTCTCCCGGGCCGCGGTACGGCAGGTCGGCGACCGCATGCGCGGCCTACTCCCGCGCGCCGTTCGGAACCGGCTGGAAGTCCGGACCTTCCACTCCTTCTTCCTCGACCTCGTCCGCGCCCACGGGCCCCTGCTGACCGGCAAGCCGTCCACCTTCATAGCGCCCGACCGCGAGCGTCAGTTGCGCGCGGACTTCAACGGCGACTGGACGGCAGAGACCCACCGGCTCGCCCGAGACGACGGACGCTACGTGTTCGACCGGCTCGCCGGCGCCGCCGCGTCGCTGCTGGCCCACCCGGCGATCCGCGCCCTCTATAGCGACGTCTACCCGCTGGTCATCGTGGACGAGTTTCAGGACACCAGCGACGACCAGTGGCAGGCCGTGCGGGAGCTGAGCCGCGGTTCGGTGCTCGTGTGCCTGGCGGACCCGGACCAGCGGATCTTCGGCTTCGTTGAAGGTGTCCACGACAAGCGGATCGAGCACGCGATCGAGGACCTCGACCCGAGACCGTTCGACCTGTCCGATGACAACCACCGCAGTGCCGGCACAGGGCTGCTCGACTACGCCAATGCCGTCCTGCGCAACGACCCCAGCGTGCCTGTGCCCGACACCGTCGTCACCGCGACCTATCCGGCATTCGTCAAGTGCGAGGTGCGAGCCCACGAGATAATCGTCGCGCTGCGGGACCATCTGGAGCGCCGGCTGGGCCGCACACCGACGATCGCGGTGCTCACGCGCACCAACAACCAAGTCGTCTGGATCTCGGAGACCATCGCGGCCGATCGCGCCGCTCCCTCCGGCCAGGGGAAGAGACTGCCAGCGGTCGACCACGAGCTGAACTGGGACCCCGAACTGGCTGCCGCCGCCGGGTACGTCGTGGCGTCAATCATGGAATGGCCCGGTCTGAGCCGCCTCCCCGCGCTCACAGGCACGCTGCGGGCGATCGCGGATTTCTACAGGATCAAGTTCTCCGGCGGCACCATCGGAGCCCGCAAGACGGTGGACAAGATCGAGAAGGCAGTCACCGCTATCGAGTCCGGGGTGGCCATACGACCTAACACCGCTAAGATCATTTCCTCGGCGTACGATGCCGGCATCCATCTGGACGGAGAGCCTGTCAGCGACTGGCAGGCGGCCCGAGCCCGCCTACACGGCACCGACGAACTGGACGAGATCTCCACGAGAGCCCGCCTGCTGCGGCTGTTCAAGGCGACCGACGCGCTCGCCTGGGCGCTCCTCGACATCTGGGACGGCCAAAGCGCCTATACCAACGCCACGCAGACGGTACGCCGCGTCCTGGTGAACCAAACTCTAGAGCTCACACAGAGCGAACCTGTTCCCGTCACTCTCATGAACATGCACAAATCCAAAGGCAAGGAATTCGATGGCGTGATCATCGTGGAGGGTCGCTACTCGGCGCCGCTGATCGATCCGACCCGGAGCCCGTCTGACATCGCAGACGCCCGACGCGTACTGCGCGTGGCGATCACCCGAGCGCGACACCTCGTGGTGCTAGTCCGACCATTAGGCGCCACACCGTTGACAGGCTGAATAGTCATAAATGGGCGCATCGCTGATCGAAACTAATTACGTTACGCAGGAGGCGCATCATCGGCCCCACGAGCCGCGTCACAGGCGTCACCCAGCGCCGGCTTGTCGAGGGCCTCGCCGCGCGTCTCTTGGAGAGAGTCAATTCGTTGCCGCGGGCGTCATCTCATTTCTTCCCTACCCTGATGGGTGGGAACTATTCTGGATGTACGTGCACCCGTTTGCTCGGGGGTGCGGGTTGATCGATCGATATTGGTCGAAGTTCGTAGCGGCCTATGCACCTTTCACTGTGCAGCATCCAATCTCCTCTGCCGGGCGGGCCCTACTCGACCATCTGGAGTGGCGTGGTGTGCTTCGGAGAGGGGTCGAGGAAGAGAGCGGCGACGGCTGAGTGGATCCCGAGTTCAAGGTCGTCGTCGAGCGGAACAACGGCTACCTGGAGACCTCGTTCCTGCCCGGCCGGTACTTCACCTCGCCGGCGGACTTCAACGCCCAGCTCGGCGACTGGCTGACCCGCACGGCGAACACCCGTACCGTGCGCTCGATCGGGGGCCGCCCCGTCGACCGGCTGGCCACCGATCGCGCGGCGATGCTGCCGCTGCCCCCGCTCGCCCCGGCCACCGGCCTGACCAGCCGGGTCCGCCTCGGCCGGGACTACTACGTGCGCGTCGACGCGGTCGACTACTCCGTCGACCCCCACGCGATCGGCCGGTTCGTCGACGTCACCGCCACGCTCGACACCGTCACCGTCCGGTGCGACGGCCAGCCGGTCGCCGAGCACCCGCGCAGCCTCGCCCCGCACGCCGTCATCACCGATCCGGCGCACGCCGCGGTCGCGAAGGCGATGCGCCAAGCCCTCACCGCGGACCGCCAGGCCCGCCAGACCGCCCGCAGGCACGCCGACGGCCACCTGGTGCC
>NZ_CDWWEW010000313.1:4893-6556 GCF_977966315.1 Frankia sp. CeRuru1 | reverse complement strand
TCAGCGGGTCTCCATCGCCCGCGCTCTGCTCAAGGATGCGCCGATCGTGCTTCTCGACGAGGCGACGGCCTCTCTCGACCCGGAGACCGACGTGATCGTCCAGCGGGCCTTCGCCGCCCTGGCGCGCCGGGCGACGGTGCTGGTCATCGCCCACCGGCTGGAGACCGTCCGCGACGCCGACCAGATCCTCGTCGTCGAGTCCGGGCGGATCACCGAGCGGGGCCGGCACGAGGAGCTGCTCGCCGCCGACGGAACGTACGCCGGCTTCTGGCGGTCCCGCCAGGCGGCCCGTGGGTGGCACCTGCGCGCCCATGCGGCGACGGAGGCGGCGGCGGATGCGGACGCGGCGGTGGGCGTCGGGTGAGAGCCGCGTCGCACGCGGCGCGACTCATGCGTGAGTGTTTATGTGTTGTGGGTGGACAGCGTGACCGGCCTTGAGCCTGCCGCGACGCTGCCGCGCGCACTGGCCGCACCTGTGCGCCTGGCAGTGGTCCGGGAGCTCGCCGAAGGCCCGCGCCACGTCCACGAGCTGGTCGTATCGCTGGGGTCAGCCAGCCTCTGGTCTCCCAGCACCTGCGCGTGCTGCGCAGCGCGGGGCTGGTCGTCACCCGGCGGCACGGCCGTGAGATCGCCTACCTCCTTGCCGATCAGCACGTCGCGCACATCGTGCTGGACGCGATCGCGCACTCCCTGGAGGACCCGCATGAGCACGCCGACACTGCACAGCCAGCACCATGACGCCGCCGAGCACACCCACCGGCTCGGGTGTGGGCACGTCGCCGTCCCGCACGGCGACCACGTCGACTACCTGCACGACAGCCACCGGCACGCCGCGCACGACGGCCACTGGGACGACCACTGACCGCCCGGGTCCGCTCTGACCGTCCGACCGCGCCCGGGTCAGGCTCCGAACAGGGCCCGGGTGACGGGATGTGACCCGCTGGTCCGCAGGGTCTCCGGCGGTCCCTGATCCACGATCGCGCCCTCGGCGAGGACGAGCATCCACTCGGCGTGCCGGGCGGCCGACAGGTCGTGCGTGATCATCAGGACGCCGAGGCCGAGCCGTGTCCGCAGACCGGCAAGCAGCTCCAGGAGCTGCTCGCCGGTCTGACTGTCGAGCGCCGAGGTGACCTCGTCGCACAGCAGCAGCCGCGGCTGGCAGGCCAGCGCCCGGGCGAGGCTCACCCGCTGGCGTTCACCGCCGGACAGCGCGCCGGGCCGGCGGTTCGCGTAGCCCGCCGGAAGTCCGACCTGGTCCAGCAGCTTCGTGACCAGGGCATCCGGGTCGGTCCGGTCACCCGGACCACCAGGCCTGCCCGGTCCACCCGGCCCATCCGCTGGTACCGGGCGGCGTGACCCGGGATCTGCGCCAGCGGCCCGTAGCAGCGCTCGGCGCACCGACTCCCTGGGATTGAGCGCGCCGACACTGTCCTGCGGGACGAGCGCGACCGCGCGTCGCTGCTCCCGAGTCCGGCGACCGGTGACCGGCAGGTCCGCGCCGACCAGCGTCATCGCCGCGGCCGCGCGGCCGCGGTGGATGCCGGCGACACAGCGGGCCAACGTCGACTTGCCGGACCCCGACGGGCCCACGACGGCCACGCAGCCGCCCGCGGGCACCGTGAGGTCGAGATCGACGAGGACCGGCCGGCGCCCGTGCCAGGCC
>NZ_CDWWEW010000313.1:0-4468 GCF_977966315.1 Frankia sp. CeRuru1 | reverse complement strand
AGCCCAGGGTGACGGTGCGGGTGGCGACCGCGTCGACCAGCGCCCGGTCGTGGCTGACGAGCACCACCGCGTGCCTGGCGGCCAGCTCGCTGATCAGGCCGCGGATGGCGCGGGTGAGCACGGCGTCCAGGCCCGCGGTCGGCTCGTCGAGGACGAGGATGTCCGGCTGGCCGGCGAGGACCAGCGCGAACGCGGCCCGCTGCGCCTGCCCACCGGAGATCTGATGGGGGTAGCGGCGTTGGAAGGCCGGGTCGGTGGGCAGCCCGACGGCGGACAGCAGCCGGGCGACATCGGCCTCGGACCGGCCCGCCGCCTCCCGCAGCTGCGCGCGCAGCCGGCGGGTCGGATGCAGATCGCTGGCGGGATCCTGCCCCAGGTAGGCGATGGTCCGCCCGCGCAGCCGGGTCGCGACCGCGGCGGCCAGGACGTCCTCGCCGGCCACCCGCACCGTGCCCGACCGTACGGCCAGGCCGGGAGCCACATGGCCGAGCAGCGCCAGCGCCGTCGTGGTCTTGCCCGCGCCGGAGCGCCCGACCAGCGCCACCGCCTCGCCGCGCCGGACCTCGAACCCGACGTCCTCGACCACCGGCGGGCCACCGCCGGACGGGCCGATCGTGAGCCCCTCGACGCCGATGAGCTCCTCGACATCGCGTCGCGCGGCGGGGTCGTGCGGACCGGGACTGGTCTGTTCGGTGGTCGTCACGATCGCTCCGCCAACGTGGTGGCGAGCCGGTCGGTGAGGATGTTCACCGACACCGACAGGACGACGAGAGCCAGCACCGGAGCGAGAAACGGCCAGGCCGTGAGCGCCACGCCGGGTGCGTTCTCGTCCACCATCCGTCCCCAGTTCGGCGCGGGGGCGGACCGTCCGAGTCCGAGAAAACCCGCCGTCGCCGTGAGGTGGACGGCCGCGGAGAAGCGCAGCCCGGCGTCGGCGAGTACGGGGCGCACGATGTTCGGCAGCACGTCCCGGCGGATCACGGCGGACCGCCGGTCACCGCGGGCAAGGGCCACCTCGACATAGCCGCTGGCGGCGATCTGCTGCGCCGCGGCGCGCACCACCCGCACCGAGAACGGGACGCCGACGACGGCGACCGTGGCCATCACCGCGAGGTCGCTGCCGGGGAAGCCGGTCGCGAGTACCAGCATCAGCAGGACGGCGGGGATGACACCGAACGCGTCGACGGCGCGGACCGTCAGCTCGCCGGCCCGTCCCCGGGACAGCGCCGCCGTCACCCCGACGGCAACGCCGACCACGCTGGCGAGCAGGGTGCCGCCGAGGGCGAGGGCCACGACCGGCAGCCCGCCGTGCGCCAGCCGGGTGAGCACGTCGCGCCCGACCACGTCGGTGCCCAGCGGGTGCGCCGGTGACGGCCCTTCGAACGGCAGGCCGACCTGGGCGCTCACCGAGCCGCCGACCAGCGCCGGGCCGAGCAGGCTCACGGCGACGAGCACCCCGACCGCGCCGCCGGCCAGCCTGCCGCCCACCCGTCTGCCGCGGGCCTGCCTGCCGCCCACCCGTCTGCCGCGGGTCAGCCGGCTCACCGCGCCCTCCGGGTGCGCGGGTCGACGACGGCCGCGATGACGTCGCCGCACAGCAGCCCGAGCAGCGCGAGCGCGCACAGCGCCAGGGACAGCCCCTGCACCATCGGGACGTCCCGGTTGGCCACCGCCTGCGTCAGCTCGAAGCCGACACCGGGATAGTTGAACACGCTCTCGACCACGACCGCCCCGCCGAGCAGGCCGCCGAAGAGCACCGCGACGACCTGGACGGTGGGGGCGAGCGCGGCCGGCAGCAGGTGCCGCAGCGCCAGCCGCGGGCCGTGCACGCCGCGCAGCCGGGCGGCGCGCACGTACGGGGCCGCCGCCACGTCGGCCGCGGACGAGCGCAGCAGTCTGGTCGCGATCGCCGTCGCGACGATCGCGAGGGTCAGGGCGGGCAGCACCATCACCTCCGGTGACTCCCACGGCCGCTGCCCGAGGTCGACCAGCGAGACCCGAGGCAGGATCCCGAGCAGCGCCCCGAACGCCCAGGCCAGCAGCGCGGCGGTGACGAACTCCGGCAGACCCGCCGCGGCCAGGGTCACCAGGGACACCGTCTGGTCGGCGCGCCCGTTGAGGCGCGCCGCGGTGACCAGGCCGAGCAGGATCGCGCCGGGCAGCGCGACGGCGAGCGCGAGCACGGTGAGCGCGAGGCTGTTCGGCACGGTGTCACCGAGCACCTCGTTGACGTCCCGTCCGCCCACCTGGCCCTGCCCGAGGTCGCCGTGCAGCGCGTCGCCGGCCCAGCGCAGGTAGCGGCTGACCGGCGACTCGTCGAGGTGCAGCTGCCGGGTCAGCTCCTCCCGGTCGGCGGTGGTGGCGTCCGCGCCGGCGAGCACGCCGGCGGCGTCCCCGGGGAGCACATCCGTCGCCAGGAAGATGACGGCGGAGAGCACCACGAGGACGGCGCCGGCGGCCGCCAGCCGCCGCAGCACCAACAACCCGAGCGTCATGGACGTGAACGACCTGTCTCGTCTGCCCGCCTTCGGTCGCTGGCGGGCTCAGGCCAGGTACGCCTGGCTGAAGTTGGTGAACAGATCCTCCGCTACGCCGTGGACCTTCGTCGTCTGCCCGTTGATCGACGGGACGAAGACCGGGACGACCGAGTTGCCCTCGTCCCACAGGACGCGCTGGGCCTTCCCGGCGGCTTCGCGCCGGGCGGCCTCGTCGGTGGCGCTGCGCGCAGTCTTGACCAGCGCGTCGACATCCGGCCGGTTGAAGCCGAAGGCGGACGGCGCCCCACCGGCGCGGGTCGAGACGTAGTTCGACAGCGGCGGCACCGGCGGGTTGTAGCTCGCGGCGAACGGCAGGCGCACATAGGCGGGGTAGTCCGAGAACAGCTGGCCGGCGGCCTTCTCGTCGAGCGTCACGTTGACGCCGACCGCGCGCAGCTGCTCGGCGTAGAGCGTCGCGGTCTCGCTCATGCCAGCCAGCTCGGGCGCGGTCGTGAGGGTGACGGCCAGGTTCTCCGCGCCCGCCTCCTTCAGCAACGACCGGGCCCGTTCCGGGTCGTGGGGCCGCTGCTCGATGTCGTCGGCGTAGTCGGCGAACCCGAGGCCGGCGAGGTCGTTGCCGACGAACGCGCGGCCGAAGTACACCGTGTCGACGATGCGCTGGCGATCAACGGCGTACTTGAACGCCTGCCGCACCCGCACGTCGGCGAACGGGGCGAACGACAGGTTCAGCGCGAACGAGAGCATGGTCGCGTAGGGAAGCTCCGCGGTGACGACCTCGAACGTGTCGTCGCTCTCCAGGGTGCGGGCGGCCACCGGGCTGAGGCCCGCGGCGAACTCGACCTGCCCGCCGGTCAGGGCGTTGACCCGGGCGGTGGTGTCGGCGATGGTGCGCAGCTCAAGCCCGTCCAGGTAGGGCCCGCCGCCGAGCGTCAGGCCGACCCAGTCGTCGTTGCGCGTGAACGTGCTGCCCCGGCCTGGTTCGAAACCGGTCAGCCGGAACGGCCCGCTGGTCGGCATCTCGGCGGTGAACTCGGTGGTGCCGTCCTTGAAGACCAGCGTGCTCTGGCACAGGATGAGACGGCCGTCGGCGATCGGCGACTTGGTCGGGAGCACCAGTGTCTGGTCGCCCTCGACCCGTGCGGCGGCCAGGTCGAAGTTCGCCGCCGGCGGCTTGAGGTAGGGCAGGGAGCCGAGCGTTCCCGGAGCCCTGAGCGAGTACAGAACGTCATGTGCCGTCACCGGGGAGCCGTCGGTGAACGTGGCGCCGGGGCGGACCCGCAGTATGTAGCTGGTCAGATCCGCCGCGGCGTCGATGCCTTCCAGCAGCTCGTACCGGACGCCCTCGGGCTCCTTCGGGTCGAGGATGCCGAGCGCACCGTGCATGGAGCGCGCGCGGATGTAGTCCAGCGGGGTCGGGCCCATCAGGAAGTTCAGCGTCTCGGCCGCCCCACCGCCGACGAACGCTGCGCGCAGTGTCCCGCCCTGGCGGGGGGTGGGCGCCGTGGAGGCCGGCGCGTCCGCCGCCGGGCCGTCGTCGTCGGAACAGGCGGCGAGCCCCGCCGCGCCGAGCAGAGCGAAAGCGCCTGACCGCAGCAGTAGTCGCCGGTCGAGCATGGTCGTCACCGGAAGCCTCCAAACCCCCAGGGCGCCGCGTCGAGGACGGGGCAGCGCCTGTCTGTCACGAAGCGTCGTGGCCCGGACATGGACCGCGACGGACGGGCGCCGGCGGGCGCCGGCTGGCGCCCGCCCCGGTCCCGCGCTGGCCCGAGCCGCTGTCGCCAGGGAGCGGTTTCGCTCCGCTTGTCGACAAGACCAACCGGACAGAGGTTAGCGAAAACGGATGTCATTGCCAACAGTGTGGATTGGCCGAGCTGGAGGTGGCTGGGTCGGGAGTGTTCGAATTCACGAGTATCTGAATTCATGGATTCGTGTATTCTTTTGGAGTGACAGCTCTCGCCACCGATCTGGAC
>NZ_CDWWEW010000312.1:0-6144 GCF_977966315.1 Frankia sp. CeRuru1 | reverse complement strand
CCGGGACGGCCTCCTACCGGGGGAAACGCGCCGAGTCCCACCGGCGGGAGAGGACACCGCCAAGCCGCACCACCCGTTTGGGGTAGCCCCTCCCAGGCACCGACGGACCCGCCCTGACCAGGAAAAACGCCGCATCGCGGGGGGCACGAAGATCATCCACGGGGCAGATGTCCCGCGGGAGCAGAGCAAGCTCCCGACCCGGGAGCGGAGCATGGCAAGCCCAATCGCGTGGGCGTACGTGGTTTCGAACCACGGACCTCTGCCGTGTGAAGGCAGCGCTCTACCACTGAGCTATACGCCCTTGCCGGTGGGACCACCGTACACGCCGAGGATACGGACCGGCGAAGGGGGCCGACGGCGGGGGGTCGACGGACGGATGGGGCGATGTCCGCCGTCCTGCCCGGTGGCCGGACTGGGTCAGGTTCGCCGCGACTGGCCGTGGTTGAGAAGGGTCCCGACGGGGAAGACTTAAGGGGGAACGGCCTTGGCGGGATGGCCTGACACTCGAGGGACGTTCGGATACTACGGACGGTAATCATCTATGAGATTCAAGTAGAAGATCCGTCCGATAGCCGGCCGAACCATGATCACTCGAGACAGGTTCACCCTTCCGGGCCAGGCAACTCGCCCGAACTACCGTAACGGATGTTGTCTTGGCATAATCTTGTTTCCAACGGGACTCGGAGAGGGAACTATCCCGTTACACGGGTGCTCGCCCGCACCATCGCACCATGAGAGGCCGCCCGATGACTATTCGTCACGATTCAATCACCGCAGAACTCGCCCTCCGCCTTGTCGTCCCCGGGGCGGCGCCCGTGCCGGTCGCCGCCACCGTCCGGTACGAGCCTGCCGATCCGTACGCGATCAGCATCGGCTTCCGCACCGGTGCGGACGAGGTCGTGGAGTGGACGTTCGCGCGCCAGCTCCTCAGCGACGGTGTGCGCCGACCCGCCGGGGATGGCGACGTGCAGGTGTGGCCTGCCGCCCAGTCCGGGGGACGGATCGTCTGCCTGTCCCTGTCCAGCCCGTCCGGGCATGCACTGTTCGAGATGCCGCGGTCCGAGGTGCTGGCCTTCCTGCGGCGGACGTATTCAGCCGTCCCCCTCGGCGGAGAGAGCGACATCATCGATCTTGATGCCGAACTCGCCCTCCTCATCTGGGGTGGCCCCGAGCGGTGATCTCACCGGGGTCGGGACCGCTGCCCGATCCCGGCAAGCCGGTGTGGGCATTTTGCGACCGGGGGAGACCCTTCCCCACCTGCATCCGAGGCAGCTTCCACCCAGTCACACACAGAGCACCCGCCCGCCTGGCCAGGCTAGCGCCGCCAGGCGGGTTCTTTTGTCCTCGGCCCACCGCCGGCGCCCGGCCTATCGTCCGATCGGCTCGCCAGCCCCACCAGCCGGTCGGCCTTCAGCTCGGTCTCGCGCCACTCCGAGTCCGGATCACTCCCCCACGTGATACCAGCGCCGGTACCGAACCAGATCCGGTCGTCCTCGATCCAGAACGTACGAATGCCAACAGACAGCCAACCCACGTTCCGGTCGGCATCCACCCAGCCGATCCCTCCGCAGTAGTGGCCCCGAGAGGCCGGTTCCAGTTCTCGGATGATCCGCAGCGCGCTCGACTTCGGGGCGCCGGAGACGGAACCGGGTGGGCAGGCCGCCGCCAGAAGGTCCTGCCAGCCCACCCCCGGCCGCAGCCGGGCCCGGACAGTCGAGACGAGGTGCACGAGACCGGGGTGTTCCTCCACTGCGCAGAGCGAAGGCACCGTCACACTTCCCGGGCGGGCGACCCGACCAAGATCGTTGCGAACAAGATCGACAATCATGATGTTCTCGGCGACGTCCTTCTCCCGCAGATCCGCCGCCGTCCGACCGGTTCCCTTGATGGGCCTGGAACTCACGACGTCGCCCTGGCGGGAGAGGAACAGCTCCGGAGAGGCGCCGACGATGCGCACCCCGGCCTCCGGCACATCCAGGACGACCGCGTACGGCGCGGGATTGCCGGCGGCTACGACAGCCGCCAGGGCACCGAGATCGACACCGACAGCACCGGCACCGAGACCCCCCGCGCGTTCCGCCGCGGGCGCAGGCAGGGGTGCCGACAGCAATCGGCAGAGATTGACCTGGTAGACCTCTCCCGCCGCAATGCGCTCACGGATCGCCACAACCCCGTCGAGGTAGGCCGCCCGGTTCATGGTTGTCGTCCATGCGGCTCGCGGCGGTCCGAGCCAGGGGCCACGCCGCAGCGCCGCGGCACCACCGGGAGGCGCCGGCCGCACGTCGGCGAACCGGATGCAACGGACGGCCCTCTCGAAGTCGACGACAACCGCCCAGAAGCCATCTCGATCCAACACCGCGGCGTCATCACTGATCTCCACGACCTCGGTCGCGAACCGGCCGCCGGCGAGCAGGAACGAGGAGACATCCCACGGGGGTGCCGGTTCCACACACCCGAGGGGGCTCGCCTCCCGAGCCGCCACGTTCGTCTCGCTCATTCCGATCACGCTACCGCCGCCCGAGGTGACCCGCCGCCCAGGGCATGGACCAGCCCCTCGACGGCCGGCCGGCCGCATGGACGTGCCGTGGGCGAAAGCCGGCGTTCATCCGGAGAACCTTGACTCAACGCAACATCTCAGCGACGCCCGCCGGACGGTTCGACGTCTGGCCCGATCGTCCGCTAGAGTGCTACCTGCACCGCCGAGAAGGGCGGAGCAGCGCGGACGTGGCTCAGTTGGTAGAGCATCACCTTGCCAAGGTGAGGGTCGCGGGTTCGAATCCCGTCGTCCGCTCGGGAGCAGAGAGGCTTGAGGTCCGTCCCCAGCGGCCTCCCACGGCGGAGTGGCCGAGTGGTTTAGGCAAGGGCCTGCAAAGCCCTGTACGCGGGTTCGATTCCCGCCTCCGCCTCTGATCCTTTCGCGGGCGATTAGCTCAGTGGGAGAGCGCTACCTTGACACGGTAGAGGTCACTGGTTCAATCCCAGTATCGCCCACCGCGAGACACATTCTCGCCCTCCTATGAGGGCCACCCGTCACGGGTGGCCCTCTGCGTGTGCGACGGCCGGTGGGCGGTGGGCGCCCGGAAATCCGACAACGTGCCCCGGCCGCCGTCACGCCCATCACCGGACGAAGCCGGGTCAGCCCGGGCCGGGCGAGGACGCCTCGTCCCCCAGCAGGAACAACGTGATCCCGTCCGCGAGGCCCGCCGCCGCCCGGGCCCGCCAGGCCGGGTCGGCAAGCTCGGCCGCATCGGTGCGGTTGCGCATGTTGCCGCACTCCAGGAAGATCTTCGGCACCCGCGAGAGGTTGAGCCCACCGAGATCGGAGCGGATCGTCATACCATCCTCGCCCAGGTAGTCCACCAATGGCTGCCCGGTGGCCCGGCCGAAGGCGGATCGCACCATCGCCGCGAGACGCGCCGACGGGGCGAGGATCGGTGCGTTGGCCCGGTCCGGGCTGAGCGCGGGCGCGATGACATGAAAGCCGCGTCCGTCCGCCGGTCCCCCGTCGGCATGTATCGACACCACCGCGCCGGCCGAGACCCGGTTGCCGATGCGGGCCCGCTCGTCGATGCACGGGCCCACCCCGGAGTCGTTGTCGCGCGTCAGGATCACGCTCGCGCCCCGGGAGCGCAGAATGGCCGCCGCCCGCCCCGCGACGTCGAAGGTGAAGGCGTGCTCCGGGTAACCGCTGTCGGTCTCGGCGCCGACGGTGTCGCATTCCTTGTCGAAACCGCCGGCCGGGACCCGCCGGTTGATCGACGCCGCGGCGGCGCCGTTTCCTCCGTTGTGCCCGGGGTCGAGGACGACCTTCCGGCCGGACAGGGCGGTTGGTGAGGTCCCGTCCACGCCGGGCCGGGCCGGGCCGGGTGCGCCCGGCCCCGCGGGCCCGCCCCCCACGAGCTGCAGAGCCACCCCGGCGACCAAGGCCACGACGACCAGGGTCACGCCGGCCGCACCGACGATCCGAAGCAGGATCGATGGTCTGATCCGTGCCGGCATTCGGTGTCTCCCGCCTACGGAGGGGGCCCGTCCCCGCCGAAGTGACCGTACGCGGTCGGCTGCGCGGCGCGCGTACGGGGGGGCCGCCCGGGCCCGGCCGTCAGCCGGCGACGAAGTCGATCAGTCGTTCCACCGCGCCGAGCAGGCCCACCTCAAGGTCGGTGTAGCTGTCCACCGAGGCCAGGATCCGGCGCCACATCTGCGCCGGGTCCTCCACACCGAGGGCCTGACAGACCCCTTCCTTCCAGGGCTGGCCGCGGGGAATCTCGGGCCAGCGGGGAATGCCGACCGACGCCGGCTTCACCGCCTGCCAGATGTCGATGTAGGGATGACCGGTCACCAGGACGTGGTCACCGGCAACGGAGGCGGCGATCCGGCTCTCCTTCGACCCCGGGACGAGATGGTCCACCAACACGCCGAGCCGGCGGCCGGGCCCCGGGCGGAACCCCGCGACCACCGACGGCAGGTCGTCGACCCCGTCCAAGCTCTCCACCACCACCCCCTCGATGCGCAGGTCGTCGCCCCAGACCCGCTCGACCAAGGCCGCGTCGTGCAGACCCTCCACGTAGATACGGCTCGCCCGCGCGACCCTGGCCCGGCGGCGGGGCACCGCGACGGACCCGGACGCGGTGCGCGCCGCGGGGGCCGGGGTCCCGCGGCGAGGACGCACGAGGGTTACCCGCGCGCCCTCGATCAGGAAGGCGCCGGGTTCCAGGGGGAAGACCCTCCGGATGCCGTGACGGTCCTCCAGCGTCACCCCACCGTTCTCGCTGCCCACCACGGCCCCGCAGAACCCGGTGGCCACGTCCTCGACCACGAGGTCACGCTCGAGCTCGACCTCCGGCGGACGCGCCTGGCGCGGACGGGCGGGGGGAGCCAGGACGTCCGGCCCGTAGTCTCGGCTACGCATCCTGCGAACCTAAGCCGACACACCATCATGATCAGGGATATCGACGCGGGCGTGTCGAGATGCGACAGTGTGGTCATACCGAACGGACGGGTACACCGGGACAGAACAGACTGGTACACCGGGAGAGGTGGGTACACCGCGACGCGAGGGCGGAGCGCGACGGAGGGGACACGACGATGAGTCAGCGTTACGGGCCGGGGACCGCTCTGCTGATCGTGGACGTGCAGAACGACTTCGCCGATCCGGCCGGCAGCCTCTACGTGGCCGGTGGTGAGCAGATCATCGCCGGGATCAATGCGGAGATCGCCGCGGCGGTGACCGCCGGCTCCCCGGTCTTCTACAGCCAGGACTGGCACCCGCACGAGACCCCGCACTTCGTCACCGGCGGCGGGATCTGGCCGCCGCACTGCGTCGGGGATACCCCCGGCGCCCAGTTCCATCCCGACCTGATCGTCAAGGGTGAGGTGATCCGCAAGGGGGTCGACGGCAGCGACGGCTACTCGGCCTTCTCGGTACGTGACCCGGCATCGGGGAGGCGAGCCACAACGGTGCTCGGTGAACGGCTGGCGCAGTTGGGCGTGTCGACGGTGGTGGTCGTCGGGCTGGCCGGCGACTACTGCGTCCAGGAGAGCGCGCTGGACGCTCGGCTGCGGGGCCTGAAGGTGCTGCTGCCACTCGACCTCACCAGGTTCGTCAACCTGCGTCCGGGCGACGAGGAGCGAGCCGTGGCGCGCATGCGGGACGCCGGCGTTCTGGTCTGCTGAGGAGCCGGGCCGGGCCAGACGAGCCCGAACCGCCGGTAGCGGTCGAGCCCGAACTGATCGTGGAGCTGTCATCGGCAGCTGTCATCGGCGGTGGAGACTGATCGAGAGCCGATCAGACCACGCGGTCGGTCAGGCCGCGCAGTCCCGGCAGATCATCCGTCGCTCGTCCACGAGCTGGCTGCGGTGATGCACCAGGTAGCACTGCGTGCAGGTGAACTCGTCAGCCTGACGCGGCAGCACACGGACGTTCAGTTCCTCGCCAGACAAGTCGGCGCCGGGCAGGCCGAGCTCGGTTTCGAACGGGTCAACGTCGTCACCGAGATCAGCCGCCGCGTCCGCCCGCCGAGCTTTGAGGGCCTCGAGGCTCTGCTCCGAGGCGTCCTCGATGTCAGCTGTACGAGGGGTGTCGTAATCGGTGGCCACTGAAGTAACTCCCAGAGAAGTTGTGCGTAGTCGTGCGCAACCCACAAC
>NZ_CDWWEW010000311.1:0-6151 GCF_977966315.1 Frankia sp. CeRuru1 | reverse complement strand
GACAACCGCCTGGGACCACTAATGGTGACATATTCGGATCGAATCGACCATTACATCCTGTTTTTCCCGTGAATTTGCATCACGTCACGTGATCAGAAGGCCTGTCAGACCGCACGATACTCAACCCTTACATGACTGTCGGATCCTGCTCGGGCGACAATCGCAACCGTGTACGACCGCCCGTACGACCGCCGCTCCGGGCACCGGCCGGGGTACCCGCACCAATTCGTTACCTTAAGTTTACCTCGATTCTCCCTCGGGACCGCGGAACCATAAAGACGTCACTCCCCCCGTAGAGTAGCGTATTTACGCTATTAGTCTTACTCTCCCGTTACGGCACGGTGGAATCGGGGACACGTGGCGGAGTCATTGGGATCTGTCCAGGCGCTGTGCATTCTCTTCTTCTGCGAGCAGTACCCGCCCGTCGTCTGGGACGGCGCGGGCACCTACACCGCGGCGCTGGCCACGGCACTCGCGAAACTCGGCCACGACGTCCACGTGCTGTGCGCCCAGGGGCGTCAGGTCGTCGACTCGGTGAAGGACGGGGTGCACGTCCACCGGCGCCCGTTACTGCGGGTGCCGGTCAGCCGCGGGCTGGGAAAGCTCGGCGCCCAGCTCCGGGGACCCCTGTACCCGCGTGACTCGCTGACGCTGCGGGCCAGCCTCCCGCTGTCCTACAGCTTGTGGATGCGTCAACTCGGGCTCAGACCAGACGTGATCGAGACCCAGGACGGGGAAACCCGCGGTCTGATCCAGGCCATGCGTCGCTCCACGCCGCTCGCCATCCACCTCCACTGCCCGACCATGCTCACGGTCAGGCTTTCCGGCCAGCCGGTCGGGTTGAAGGGCCTGGTCGCCGACCGGCTGGACCGGACGTCGGCGGGCCGGGCCGCCGTGGTCACCTCACCGTCGCAGCTGCTCGTCGACACGCTGCGGGAGCAAGGCTGGTTGGGTGACCGTGAGGTGGAGGTGATTCCCAATCCGTTCGACGCCGAGCCGTGGCTCGACATACCCGACGTCGCCGGCACCACGCCGACAGTCGCCGTCGTGGGCCGACTCGAGGCCTACAAGGGCGTGGATGTGCTGCTCGACGCGTCGGCCCGCCTTCGTGGCGCGGGGGTGGCGCACCGGCTGGTGCTCGCGGGACGCTCGGCGGGCGAGATCAACGGGGTGCCCTCGGGCGAGTGGCTGGCCCACCGGGCCCGCCAGCTTGAGCTGGACGTCAAGTTCACCGGGCACCTGTCCGGTTCTCAGATCCGCGACGTCTACCGGCGGGCCCGCGTCGTCGCCGTGCCGAGCCGCTTCGAGAGCTTCTCGATCGCGGCCGTCGAGGCGATGGCGGCCGGCCGGCCGGTGGTGACCACGACCCGGGCCGGAGTCGCGCCCTTCGTCGAGCGGTGGGAGGCCGGATCCTCGGTACCGGCCGGCGATCCGGTGGCGCTGGCGGATGCGCTGGCGCCGTTCCTGCTCGACCCCGCGCGGGCGAGCGCGTTCGGGGCCCGGGGTCGCCTCGGCGTGGTCGAGATCGAGCCCTCGGCCATCGCCCGTCGCAAGGTCGAGGCATACCGGCGCGGCATCGCGCACTTCGGCACCCGGAACCGGCAGCAACACCCCGGCCGAGCCACGCGGCCGACGGTTTATACCTCGACCTGTCCCGGGAACGGCGCCGCCACCGGCGCTGGCCCGCCGCCCGGCCCTGAGGTGGCGCCCGCAGGCTGACTACCGGCTGCCCCGTGCCTGGTGGCCGGCCCGCCACGGCCGCTCGAAGTCGAGGTGCCGCAGCGCCCCCGCGGCGACGTAGACCTCGTACCGACTCCCCAGGGTCGCGAGCAGGGAACCGGTCACCGGGGTGGCGGCGCCGGACGCCGCGTCGTCCTCCCCCATCTGGGTGGCGTGCTCCGCGAGGGCCCTGCGCTGCCGCGCCCGGAAGCCGCGGGCGTCCACGAGCAGCGGACGGCGTTCCCGCAACCGGCGGACCGGCTGGACGAACAGACGCTCAGCCGACCAGCCCGCCGTCCCGTAGCCCAAGGTCCAGGGCCAGTGCGTCCAGAACCAGACGGTGTATTCGAGCACCTGGCCGCGATAACCGGTGGTGGCGACCGCTCGGCGCACCGCCTCGTTGGTCGCGTCGTGGTCCGGGTGCCCCTCGCACGAGGTCGGCGCCAGGATCTGCTCGGGCGCGAGGACCTCGATGAGCTCGGTGAGCCGCGCAGCGATGGCGTCGATCCGGTCGGAGAGCTCGGCGTCGGGGAAACCGAGGAAGCGCACGTCGGACTCGTCGATGTCCAGCAAGGCGCAGGCCCGGCGGGTCTCCGCCTTGCGCACCTCGATCAACTCCGCTGGCGGGAGCGTCACCGGCTCCGCGCGGGAGCCGTCGCTGACAATCACCACCGTGACCGGGGTGCCTGCGGCCCGCTTACGCATGATGGCCACCGCGCAGCCCAGCGTCTCGTCGTCGGGGTGTGGTGCGACGACGAGACACGACCTCGTCGTCATGGACGAGGTGATGTCGATGCCGCGCCGGGTCCAGGCCCGGCGCCACAGCGACCGCGCCGGCACCATCACCCGGTCACGCACCGTCTCTGGATCACCCGGGATCACCCACCGGACCGCCTTCGCCACGTTCATCCCGTCGACCTCCCGTACGGCGGCGAACACCGGCCAGCGGACACGATCCGAGATCGACGCCGTGGCCGCGCTCACTGTAGCGACCACCACCGACATTCCGCCCTCGGGTGGTGTTCCCGCAGGTCCTCGCCATGTTCGTCCACGAGACGCCGATGGGCGCAGAGCAGCTCTTCGCCGGGCTCGGCCCTCCCGGCAGACATGGCGGAGACAAGGTCCGCCCCCCGCGCGGACACAACCCACCCAGAGTGGAGCGGGCGACGGGAATCGAACCCGATCGGGGCGATCCTCCGACCTGCAGCTTTCGCGTTTGACCTGGTCAGAGGGCCTGATTGGGGGAGTCCCGGTGAGCTTCCGTCAGGTTGCACCGGTGTGTGCTACCGCCAGTGCAACCGGTCGATCATGGTCGGTGGGTGGCTGATCCTCGCGGTTCTCGGGAATGGTTGATGACGCTACCGCCAATCATACCCGATTGAAACCGTATTGATGTTTGGCGACAGCGATCATGCTTCCTAGATCAGAGGATGTCACGGTCGCTTTTTGATCTCCGTGGCCCTGGAGACGTCAGCCCTGAATGATCAACTCATGGTCGGGCGAGGAGCGTAACTCGGGTACGTTCGCCCAGATGGCCGGGCAGTTCGGTCAACGGGGCCCAGCGGTAGTCAGTGACCTCCTCCAGTTGCAGCGCCACATTGGCGTTGCCGGCTGGCGGATCGATGGACAGCAAGAAGCGAAGATCGTAGTGGATGTGCTCCGGCTCCCGCTTCGCGGGGTTCGGCGGGATCACGTGTGCGTCCACGTCCACGGGCCGATCGAGGACAGGACTGACCCAGTCGCGAGGAATCCCCGTCTCTTCGACCAGCTCCCGTAGGGCCGCGTCCAGAAGCGAGGCGTCATCCGGCTCGATGTGCCCACCGGGCAGGAGCCATCGGTTCAGGCTGCGGTGGCGGATCTGGAGGACTTGGCGATCAGATGTGACTGCGACTACTCCGCAGGTCACGTGACCAGGCGTGGTTGTCCTAGACGCCAATGGCGCATCGCCTCCGCGGGCCGCTTCCAGCAGAGTGACCAGGGACTCGGCATCCTCCGGGTGCGCATCGAGATGCACACTGATCATCTTGGCGATGTCGTCATTCGTAACGGGCACGGGCATTCACTCCTCGTTGAAGCATCGCAGCCAGGACCGGGCAATGATTTCACGCTCCCGGTTGCCGACCTCGTGTAGGCCCGGCTCCATGACCTGTCCCGATGACAGCAGCGTGAGGGCCGCGAGGATCTCGCCTTGGACGAGGAAGATGAACGGGCCGACCGCGGCGCCGTGGACGAAGTTGACCGCATTTCCATCGTTGAGCAGATAGAAATGATGGTTCCACGAGGTCATGCGGCTGAGGTGTGGGCCGAGCCGGTCGGCGCGGTAGGTTCCTCGGAGCGAGGCGAGGTTCAGTTCGTCGTCTGACGACGTCACGGACGCCACGTAGGATCCGGGTCGCAGATAGGTGAAGTCTTCACCTTCCAGGGCCCGGTTGCCGGTGGCGCACACAACGACATCGGCGCGGCCCAACGCCTCGGATTTTGACCATTTCACAGCGAAGCCGTGTGACATGGCTTCGACCGCGCGCACCGGGTCCGTCTCGTACACGGTGGTGCGGACCGATTTGGCTCGGAGAGTATTCGCCACGCTGCGGCCGATCTTTCCGTAGCCGATGACGCAGGTCTCGCGGCCGTGCAGGATGTCCCCGTGTTCCCGGAGAAGCGATTCGGTAGAGAATACGATGGACTGACCCACAAGGTAGTCCTCCGGCTGTTTCAACGGACTGCGAGCTACCGAAAAAACTGGGCAGGGCGGTTTCCCGCACGAAAGATACCTGCGGTACCCGTTCTCCGTGTCCTCGACGACTCCCATGATTCGTCCGCTGAACTGTCGGCACAGAGAGGTCAGTGCGGGCGCGAAGTAACCGCCGATATCTAGCAAGGCTAGGTCTCGGCCCGCAGCCTGCTCTTCGAGGTACGCAAGAACTTTCGCCGGATGGGCGAAACGGTCACGGTCCAGGTCATCGCAGTGGTACCGACTGCTGACGGCGGCTCGCGTCTCCGGGTTACAAGACTTCGGCTTGGGGAGAATCGATATAAGGTCGTTCCCGCGCGCCACCGCGTCCAGGAAGAAGGATCGGTCGGGCAGCATGTGAGTGATGACGATGGTCGCCACTTCGCGCACCGACGGAAATGCATTGTTGACATCTAGGAAATATCGTTCGATGCGTCTTCTTGTCGAAGACTCGGCGACGATCGTCGCGGGCGTGGCCCGGTCGAGGGTCAGACTGCCGTCCATCTCGTCCACGTTCGATCAACTCCCAGATTCAGGAGGAAACTACACAGAGTGATTTCTGTAGATCTGATTCCTGTCGAGGGCGCGCGGAGATACGTCGGCATCCCCGTTCATCGGCTCGCAGCCACAGATCTTCGTGAAGATCGTCCACGCGATGAGTTCACACGTCTCTCGTGTGATGCGCCGCGTGATTCGCTGCACCCGGTCCTCCACCTCCAAGGGGAGAACAACTTCGGAGTCCTGTAGTTTCTCGTGCGCCCAGACGTGCGCTTCGTTCCAGGTGGCGAAAGTGGCGACCTGCACACCGTAGCCGTTCAGGACGGCGTAGGGCCGGATGCGCTGGGCGATCACCTCTCCGAGTTCCGTTCCCCTCCGCCCGTAATCTTGACTATTTGCTCCTTGATCCATCGGGCCTCCTCCGTGACGTTCTCGGCTCGTTCCAGCAGTGCGGCGTATTCAAGGGGCTCGGTAGGGAGATGGCTCTTGTAGTCGATGAGCTTGCTTTCCAAGTCCTCCATCGCGGTGACGGCAACATCGCTCTGCAATCGCAGAATTCTCAGAGGAAGATCACCCGACAGCCTCGGGACACCCGACCAGCCTCCGCTCATCCGTTCCACTGCTCGCCTTCTCCCTCAGCTGAGGTCCTGTCTGGAGCGGCGCCCGAGGCCGAGGAGCCCACCGCCGCCATCTGACGAACGGCCTTCCTCGACCCGGCCCCGGGGCCTGGGCACAAGTGTGAAATCAAGGACTCGCGATCACTAGACGTGGCTCGCATGGGCTCCATGCGTCGCAGGTATGAGCGGCCCGTGGTGCTGGATAGACTGCGCAAGCACGATCCGGGCCTGGGAGGTCACGAAGGGACGCCGCTGCGATGAGCAACCAGGTAGACGATGCTCGCTACTGCCGATGCGGCACGCGTCTTGCCCGGGACAACGACCGGGGATCGTGCGGGCCCTGCCAACGCCGAGCGAGAGAGCAGGGTACGGCTGCGCCGGAAGTGCCGTCCGGATTCTGGAACGCCTCCGATCAGCTTAGAGACGCCCTCGATGAGTGGCACATGGGGCGGGTGATCGCGGCCTACCGCAACCACCCTCATCACACCGTTACCCTGTCGCAGGAGACGGTGGCCGGATGGATGGGCATCACCCAGACCCAATTGAGCCGCATCGAGTCGGGTGAGCCGGTGACTGACCTTATGAA
>NZ_CDWWEW010000310.1:0-6179 GCF_977966315.1 Frankia sp. CeRuru1 | reverse complement strand
CCTCTGGCGACGACGGCGGCATGCGACGTCCGGCCGCCCCGGGAGGTCAGGATTCCGCGCGCCGCGAGCATGCCCGCGAGGTCGTCGGGGTTCGTCTCGCGGCGGACGAGGATGACCGGTCGGCCCTCGGCCGCCACCCGCACCGCCTCGGCGGCGTCGAAGACGGCCTCCCCCACCGCCGCCCCAGGCGCGGCGTTCACTCCCGTCGCGATCGGGGCGGGGCGGGCCGTGTCGTCGAAGCGCGGGAACATCAGGGTGGCGAGCTGGTCGCCGCTCACCCGGCACAGCGCCTCGTCATCGTCGATGACACCGCGTTCGGCGAGCGTAGCGGCGATCCGGAAGGCCGCCGCGGCAGTGCGTTTGCCGACGCGGGTCTGCAGGATCCACAACCTGCCATGTTCGATCGTGAACTCGATGTCGCACAGGTCCCGGTAGTGCTTCTCCAAGCGCGTCATGATCTCGCGCAGTTCGGTGAAGGATGCCGGGTCGATCCGCTCCAGCTCGGCGAGGGGAACCGGGTTACGGATCCCGGCCACCACATCCTCGCCCTGGGCATTGGGCAGATAGTCTCCGTACACGCCGGGTTCCCCGTTGCCCGGGTCCCGGGTGAAGGCCACCCCGGTGCCCGAGTCCGTTCCGAGGTTGCCGAACACCATCGCGACGACGCTCACTGCCGTCCCGAGATCGTCCGGAATGCGCTCGGTACGGCGGTACAGCCGGGCCCGCGGCCCGTTCCAGGAGTCGAACACCGCTCGGATCGCGAGATCCAGCTGCTCGCGGGGATCCTGGGGGAAGGGACGGCCGGTGCGCTCGAGCACGATCCGCTGGTAGGTCGCGACGAGCGCCCGCAGGTCGTTCTCGTCGAGGTCGAGGTCGCTGCTGGTGCCCTTGGCCCGCTTCGCCGCCTCGAGAGCCGCGTCGAACGACGGCTCGCCGACGCCGAGGACGGTCCGGCCGAACATGGCCAGCAGCCGGCGGTAGGAGTCCCAGGCGAACCGCGGCGAACCCGACTGCTCGGCCAGGCCCAAGACGGCCTGGTCGGTCAGGCCGATGTTCAGGATGGTGTCCATCATCCCGGGCATGGAGAACTTCGCGCCGGAACGCACCGACACCAGCAGCGGATCGTCGGCCTGGCCGAGCCGCCGTCCCCGGGCGGTCTCCAGAGCGGCAAGATGATGATCGATCTCCACCCGTAGCCCGACCGGTTCGCCACCGGCAAGGTACTCCCGGCACGCCTGGGTGCTGATGGTGAACCCGGGCGGGACGGGCAGGCCGAGATTCGTCATCTCGGCGAGGTTCGCGCCCTTACCGCCGAGAAGATCCTTCATATCCTTGTTGCCCTGGTGGAAGCCATACACGTAGCGCGCCATGGTCGTCCCTTCCGCCCCGGAGTGATACCCAGACGCTAACCCGTGGTAACGGTATGCGCAGCCAGAATGCCCATGATTAGTAACCGGAAGCGGGCAGCGAGCCGAGAGCCTCCCAGTCGAGAGCTCCGGCCGTCAGGTCCCGGATCCAGGCCAGCAGACCGAGCCGCGCCGCCCGCACCGCCGGGTCGTCGGCCATCACCATCACCGCGTCGAAGAACGCGTCGACGGCGGCCGGCAGGTCTCCGGCTGCGGCGACCAGCTCATCAAGGGAGATCACTCCGGCCGGCGTCTCCGCGGTGACAGCCGAATCGGCGCCGGAGGGCGCGAGCCGCTGGGCGAGGGCTGTCACGACCTCCAGCAGGTCGATCTCGGCGGGTTCGGTGAGGCGCTGCGCGTCGAGCACCGCCGGGGTCCCGGCCGGCACGATCCGGCGGACCCGCTGCAACGCGGCGGCCAGGGCGGCGAAGCCGGCGGCGGGTGCGGACTCCCCCTGGACGAGCTGCCGCAGTGTCACCAAGGTGGCGGCCGCGCGGGCCGGCGTGCCGGTGAGCGGCCCGACTGCGCCGACCAGGCGGTGGTCCACCCCGGCGTCGAGTAGTTGCTGGACGTAGCGGCCACGGACGAACGCCCCGGCGGCCCCGAGCGCCTCGGCGGGCACCGGCACCGGGGTAAGCCGGGCAGCACGGGCCAGCGCGCCGGTGACGGTGAGGCCGGCGAGCTCGGGCCGGCTGCCCAGGATCGCGGCGACCCCGAGCGCGGCCCGGCGCAACCCGAACGGATCCGAACTCCCCGTGGGAGCCGCGTCGAGCGCGAACAGCCCGACAAGCAGATCGAGCCGGTCGGCGAGGGCCAGCAGGCCACCGGGGGCGGTAGCGGGCAGCTGATCACCGGCCCGGCGAGGCAGCTCCATCTCAAAGAGGGCGACGGCGACCGCCTCGGGCTCACCGGCCCGGCGGGCATACTCCCGCGCCATCGTGCCGGCGAGGCTCGACAGCTCGATGACCATCTGGGTAGCCAGATCGAACTTGGCGAGCGCGGCCGCCCGGTCCAGGGTGGCCCGGTCGTCCTCACCGAGGCCGATCTCCTCGGCGAGGTCACGCGCCAGCGCCGCGATGCGGTCGGCCCGGTCCGCGACGGAGCCGAGCCGCTGCTCGAACGTCAGCTTCGCGAGCTCCGCCCGGAACGTCTCGGGCGGCACCGTGACGTCGGCGTCGTAGAAGAACGCAGCGTCGGTGAACCGGGCCCGGATGACGTCCTCGTTACCGGCGCGGACCAGCGCCTGGTCGACCTCGCCATCGGCGACGGCGACGAACGACGGCAGCAGCCGCCCGGCGGCGTCACGCACCGGCAGGTAGCGCTGGTGCTTGCGCATGACGGTGGTGAGGATCTCCGCCGGCAGGTCCAGAAAGCGTTCCTCGAAGGACCCGAGGATCGGGCGCGGGAACTCGACGAGGTTCGCCACCTCGGTGAGCACGTCCGCCTCGGCGACGAGGTCGATGTGACCGCCGGAGTCCGCGGTGAGCTTGGCCGCCTCCTCGACGACGAGCTCGCGGCGAACTACCGGGTCGAGCAGGACCGAGCGGGCGGCGAGCAGTTCGGGGTAGCCGGACGCGCTCGGCACGTCGAGCGGCGGGGAGCCGGCCCGCCGGTGGCCGCGAGTGGTCCGACCGGCCGCGAGCGTCGACACCGCCACCGGCACCACGGCCTCGCCGAGCAGGGCGAGCAGCCAGCGCACCGGCCGGCTGAACGACAGGGCCGGATCGTTCCAACGCATATTGCGCTCCGCGCGCAGCCCCGCCACCAGCTCACCGAGCACCCCGGCCAGCACCCGGGCGGCGTCCCGGCCAGCCTCGGTGCGCACGAGCGCGACATGCTCGACACCGCGGTGGGTGACGACCTGGAGGCCGGCGGGATCCGCGCCCTGACCACGCGCGAACCCGACGGCGGCCTTCGTCGGCGCGCCGGCGGCGTCGTAGGCGGCCGAAACGCGCGGGCCGCGGACGACCCGCTCGACGTCCGGCTCCCGGGGCGCCACCTCGTCAACAATCGCCACGATGCGCCGGGGAGTGCCCAGCACCCGGACCGCACCGTACGTGAGGCGGGTGGCCGCTAGCCGCTCGACGAGGCCGGCGCGCACCGCCTCGATGGTCCGGGTCACCTCGGCCGCCGGGAGCTCCTCCGTCCCGATCTCGAACAGCAGGGTGGCCGGCGCCTCGATCTGGGTGGTCACCGCGGCGGGCACCGCGGCCGGTGGCGGGGAGGCCACCCCGAGGGGATGGCCAAGCTCCTCGCGGCGGTCCCGCCACAGCGCCGCGACCTCCCGCGACAGTCCGCGCATCTGCGCGAAGGAGGTGGCCCGCTCGGTGGTGGAGACCGCGCCCCGGGAATCGAGGATGTTGAAGGCGTGCGAGCACTTCAGCACGTAGGAGTGCGCGGGGACGGGCAGCCGGGCGTCGATGAGCCGGCGGGCCTCGGCGGCATAGTCGGCGTAGAGCCGGCGCACGGTGTCGATGTCGGCGTCGTCGAGGTAGTACCGGGACATCTCGTACTCGGCCTGGCCGAACACCTCGCCGTAGGAGATGCCGGGGGCGTAAGCAATCTCGCTGAAGTGGCGGACGCCCTGCAGGGCCATGAGGATGCGTTCCACGCCATAGGTGATCTCGACGCTGACGGTGTCGAGCGTCTGGCCACCGGCCTGCTGGAAGTAAGTGAACTGGGTGATCTCCAGGCCGTCGAGCCAGACCTCCCAGCCCAGACCCCAGGCACCGAGCGCGGGCGAGGCCCAGTTGTCCTCGACGAACCGGACGTCGTGGGCGGCGGTGTCGATGCCGAGCGCCGCGAGACTGCCCAGGTAGAGCTCCTGGGAGTTGCCCGGGTCCGGTTTGAGGATGACCTGGAACTGGGTGTGGGTCTGCAGCCGGTTCGGGTTGTGGCCGTAGCGGGAGTCGTCGGGACGGACCGAGGGTTCGGCGTACGCGACCCGCCACGGCTCCGGTCCGAGCACCCGCAGCACCGTGGCTGGGTTGAGCGTACCAGCGCCGACCTCGGTGTTGAACGGCTGCACGATCATGCAGCCGCGGTCGGTCCAGTAACGGGTCAGCGCCAGCAGCGCGTCCTGCATGGTCAACATCGAGCGAGCCTCGGCATTTCGCTGTCGCGGTCACGAGTGGGGCAGGACACCCCGGCTCCGGGGACCGGACACCGGCCCGCCGGCGACCGGTGTCCGGAGAGAGCGGTCAGGCGGTCAGGGAGGGGACTGTCCAAGGGACATCGACACTCCGAATCCATGATTCACAGATCCATGATCCATGATCCATAGATCTGCACATCATAGATCCACAACCCATAGATCGTAGATTCCATGATGCTGAGTCGAGGCTACCGGTACCCACCGGCAATCCCGTGGCTGGTCACGGCCGGCCGGTGCCCGGCGCACCGGCGGAGCGCGGCAGCTCGCCGGGGGCCGCGGTGCCGGCGTCCGGCGCACGGTCGGACCGATGGGTCCGCGCCGAGCCACCCGGCCCGTCCACCGACACCAGCACCTCGAAGGTGCCGGGCCCGTCGACCGCGAAGACGAGCAGCGGCGTCAGCGCGTACCGCACCTCGAAGGCGGACAACGCGCGACGCCACGCACCCGGCCCGTCCCACTCGGTGGTCATCAGCCACGAGCCGGGTTCGTCGAGCGCCTGGGCGATCCGCCCACCACGGAATCCCGGGGCCCGGGCGAGCGCGTCGAGCGCCGGGCGTGCCGCCGCGGCGAACCCCGCCCCGCCCGGGCTGGCGTCCCCGGGCACGGCGTCCCCTGGCACGACGAAGGCGATCTGGGCAACGACCGGAGCACCGGCCGTCGGCGCCGCCCAGTCGGGCACGGTGGAAGCGTCTGGTCCAGTCGGAACGTCGGGCCCGGGCATCAGACGTGGTGGGCGACGGTTCCGCCGTAGCGCCGGTCCCGTCGGGCGAAGTCCTCACAGGCGGACCACAGATCGCGCCGGTCGAAGTCCGGCCAGAGCGTCTCGACGAACGAGAACTCGGCATAGGCGGCCTGCCAGAGCAGGAAGTTGCTGAGCCGCTGTTCCCCGGAAGTCCGAATGACGAGGTCCAGATCGGGCATATCGGGCTCATCCAGGTAACGGCCGATGGTCGCCTCATCGATCCGATCGACGCGCAGCCGGCCCTCCCGCACGTCCCGGGCGATCGCCGCCGCGGCATCGGCGATCTCGGCCCGGCCGCCGTAGTTCACGCACATCACCAGGGTGAGCCGGTCGTTGTCACGGGTACGTTCCTCGGACGACTCCAGCCGCCTGATCACGTTCCCCCACAGCCGGGGACGACGGCCCGCCCAGCGAACCCGCACACCGAGCGCGTGCATGTCCTCGATGCGCCGGCCGAACACCCCGTCGGTGAAGCGCATCAGGAACGCCACCTCGTCCGGTGACCGTTTCCAGTTCTCCGTGGAGAAGGCGAACACCGACAACCATCGGACCCCGAGCTCGATCGCGCCCTCGACGCAGTCGAACAGGGCGTCCTCGCCGGCCTCGTGCCCCTTTGTCCGCGCCAGCCCGCGCCTCTTCGCCCACCGTCCGTTGCCGTCCATGACGATGCCCACATGCCGCGGGACGAGACGCGACGGCAGAACCGGAGGCCGCGCGCCGGAGGGATGGGGATGCGGATCGCGGAACCGCATCTCCACATCATTACGCAGCGCCACCGCCTACCTCCCCGTACCCGTCCGGGGCGGCTTCAAGCCGCAATCCGTCCTGCCGATCCCTGCCATCACCACATCGTCCCCCCGTCGGCGCCGGGTCGCGC
>NZ_CDWWEW010000309.1:0-6181 GCF_977966315.1 Frankia sp. CeRuru1 | reverse complement strand
GGCCATGACCGGTCCGCCGTCGGTCGGCGTCCGCGGATTCACCGCGGCGGCGGACGCCATCGTGGCCAGGGCCCGCAGAGTCGACACGAAGAACGGATGTGCGGCGGAGAGACCGGGATGGGCATCCAAGATCGCCAATGGTTCGCCACCGAATTCGAGGAACGGGCCAGCGAGTCCCTCGTCCTCGGCGAGCGCGAGGGCACGCGCCAGCAGGTCGGTGGCACGCCCGTGGTCGTCACGCCGCGCGGCCGCCACCGCTGCCACCACACATGCCGACACCACCGAACCGCCTCCGCCGCCATCCGCCCGCAGCAGAGCCGCCACCGCGTGCTCCGCTCCCTCTAGATCAGCGCACGCGAGGTTCGCCCGGGCCGCCGCGAGCGCGAGAGCATGGTCCGGCCGGCGGGTGTCGGCCAGCTGTCCCAGCAGCTGCCGGGCAGCCTGGGCGTTCCCGACGGCGATCAGCAGGTCGGTCTCGGCGGCGCGCCACAGCGACAGGCACAGCGGCGGTCCGGCCGGCCGTCCTCGCGACGCCAGGAGACGGCGGGCAGCCCGCACATCGTCCGCCTCCCCACGCCGGCATCGTGCCCTCGCCTCCAGCACGACGATCAGATCGAGCAGGTATGGAGGATGCGCCGGGGTGAAGGCCATCCGCGCGAGGTCGAGATGGTGCGTGACGCGCACGTCGTCGACCCGGGCGGCCGCCACCATCGCATGGGCGAGATGCGCCTCGACCAGGCCGGCCGGCATGTCGGTCAGACCATCCGAGGATGCGGGGACGGCCGTGGGATCGACCGGGCTGGCAGTGATCATAGCGGCGGTGGCGACCGCCACTGCCGCGCTGGACTCGGCCTGCCGCAATCGACCTCGCAGCACGTAGGCGAGAGCCATCGCCCCGGACGCCGATGCCTCGACCGTCCGCAGACCGCCATCCCGGGCCGCCGCCATCGCCTCCCGCAACGCCTCCAGCGCCAGATCGGGACGGCCGAGCCAAAGCTCCGCCCGCCCGCGCGCACACCAAGCCACAGCCGCCACGATCCCGTCGGGACCACCCACGCCCCCGCCACCGCTGGTCGATCGCGCGACGATCCCGGCCGGGCGGTCCGGCTGGGCCCCACCGACGACGGAGCCGGGGCGGGCCGCGCCTTCCCCAACGTGATCATGTCGAACACCGGACGGCTCCAGTCCGGGACCTTCGGCGCCCCCGATGGCCCCGATGGGACCGGCAGGACCAGCAGGACCGGCGGGCAGGAACCGAGGATCTCCCGGCGGCCGCACGCCGACGGGCGGTCGTGGCCGGACCTTCCCCGCGGCCTCCGCCCGCCCCGTCACGCCGGCAACCGCCGGACCAACCGGCTGTGGCACGGCGCCCGGCCTGCCCGGGGACCGTAGCAACCGGCGGGTGATACTCAGCATCTCCTCGCACGCCCCGGCGAGCTCCGCCCGGCGCAGGTCGACGAGATCGGCTCGGACCACGAGCGCGCGACGACGGGACACGACCGCCGCGGCGATGCTCCCCCGGGCCACCTGCAGGCATCTGGTGGCCGCCCCCACCTGTCCCTGGCCCAGCCGGCCCACGGCGGCGACCAGCGCGCACTCCGGCGACCACAAGGCCGGGGAGTCCGGCATCGCCGTCATGATCGAGCTGAACCCCGCGGCGCCGCCGTGCAGGGCATCCACCATCTCGGGCCCATCGACGAGCAGGCAGGCCGCGTACCACCAGTCCCCGGCATGCGCGGCGTGATGTACCGCATCCGTCGTCCGACGGTGCGCGGCGAACCAGATCGCGGCTCGCAAGTGGAGCTCATCGGTGTCCTCGTCGCCGTCCGCGGCCAACGCGGAACGCAGCACCGCGGCAAGCAGCCGGTGAAAGCGGAACCATCCGCCGTCGTGGTCGAGCTCAACCACGAAGCCGTCGGCGCGCGCGAGTGCCGCCAGAACTTCCTTCCCGCTCACCCGCGCACCTACCGTGGGTGCCGGCGTGTCCCCGGGGCCGTACTCGCCGGGCGGGCCCATCGCCATGCTCGCGGCGTCGGCGTCGGCGTCGGCGTCGGGGTCCGGCGGCGGCGCGGCACGCGAGCCGGTATCCGCCGCCAGGACGCCCGCATCCATCCGCTCGGCCGCGACGGCGTCCGCCAGCGGCCCGGTCATGCGCTCCAGGACACTGGTCCGCAGGAGGAAGCGGCGTACCGGCGGCGGCTTACCGGCTATCACCTCGGCCTGCAGGAAATCGGCGATCGCGGGATGGCCGGCCACGGCGCCGGACAAACCAGCCGTGTCACCGAGGCCACCGGACGGGGATGCGACGGCCGCTTCCCACCGCCCATCCGCCCCCGGCAGTGGTCGTCGCTCCCGTGCGGCGAGCGCCCCGGCCGCCAGCCGCAGCCCGGCCGCCCAGCCCTCAGTGACGTGCACGAGACCGCTCACCGTCGCGGGCGACGCCGTGATCTCCTGCCGGCCCGTGATCTCCTGCCGGCCCAGGAGGGCGGCGGCCTCCGCCCGGGTGAAGGCGAGATCCGTCGGGCCGATCTCGGTGACCCACCCGGCAGCCCGCAGCCGGTGCAGCGCCACGGGCACCGTCCGGCCCACCAGAATGATCCGGGCCCGGTCCGCGGCCCCGTCGATCAGCAGTTCGAGGCCGTCGAGGTCCGAACGCCGGGTGATCAGATGCACGTCGTCGAGGATCAGTATGAAGGACGCCGGGAGGTCGGCGAGGATGTTGGCGAGCCATCGGTAACGCCGATCACAAAGATCGTCGGCCGCGGGACCGTACCGGCTCCCAAGGCCCTCACCGGCCGGGAGCAGACCGTGTCGTCCCAGCCCGTGCAGCAGCTGCGGCCACAGTGGGAGGCCCGGCTCCCCGCCACGCGGGCCGGGGACGACCGCCGGATCGACCCGCACCCACACAATCGGCGTCTCCCCCCGCCGGCCCGCGGCCCAGGCCGCGACCAGCACCGTCTTGCCCGAGCCGGCCGGGGCCCGCACCACCGTGAGGGGCAGGGCGGTAGCGGCGTCGAGTGCGTCGAGCAGCCGTGGTCGATCGACATGACCCGGCGGGGTCGGCGGGGGGACGAACCGGTTCAGGAGCAGCGGCAGGCTTTCGGGACCGTCCGCGGGATCCTCCTCCCCGGGACGGAGAGCGGCATCCTCCGGACGGAGGGGCCGCCGACCCTCAAAGACGGCGGGACGGGTCCGGACGGAACCGGACATCGGTGACTGTTCGTCGAGCATCCGCACCACCCCCAGCGACAATCTCGCGCTAGGTAGTGGTACGCCTACTCGGGCGACCGGGCAACCGGGCAACCGGGCAACCGATCCGCACCGCCCGCCGTCGCGGGACACCCCGCCCGGGACCCGGCCCTCAGGCCGCGCAGTCCGAGCAGACGACGTGACGGACGTCCGCGAGCTGGCTGCGGTGCTGCACCAGGAAGCATCGGGTGCAGGTGAACTCGTCGGCCTGCCGGGGAAGTACCCGCAGCGACAGTTCCTCGTCGCGTACCTCCGCATCCGGAAGGTCCAGCTCGGCCTCGAGGGCGTCCATGTCGTCCCCCAGGTCCGCTGCCGCACCGGCGCGCTGCGCCTTGAGCGTCTCCAGGCTCTGTTCCTGGAGCTCGTCCTCCTCGACATCCGTGCTTCGCCGAGCGTCGAAGTCACGAGCCATGCGTCTCCTTCCTTTCCCTGCCATCGTTCACCCAATGGGTATGCCAACCCATCGGTCTTGGGTTTGGCCGAGCGTGAGGAGCCATGGAACACGGCACCTCAGGACATCGGCTGGTTACAGTACGCAGTGACCCCAAGGATTGAGGTGACGCGATGCCCTGTGTCCGCATTTCCGGGTGCCTCCACCACATCCAAGGGTCCCGGCCGGAACGCGGATCTCCAGAGCCGAGCGAACGATACGGGGCGGAACCGCCTCAGGCCAGGCAGCACCAGGCTGGCGCGGTGTCACTCCCGCCACAGCCATGATCAAACATCACGGCTCCGGTGGACCGCCCGCATCTCGATCGATGCGGCACCGTACACCACCTGGACGCCGCGCCGTCATCGGATGGTCGGAAAGGGCCACGCAAGCCTGGGGGCCGACCAGCCGGATCTAGAGATACAGACCTGTCAGGCCATCGTCCAACCGCTCCGCCGCGACGGCGTGCACGTCCCGCTCCCGCAACAGAACGTAGGTGTTCGAGTGCAGCTCCACCTCGGCCCGGTCCTCGGGGTCGAACAACACCCGATCGCCAACCTGGATGGTCCGCACGGCCGTCCCCACCGCGACGACGTCCGCCCAGGACAGGCGCTTCCCCATATGCGCGGTCGGGGGGATGACGATGCCCGCCTTCGACCGCCGGTCCACGGAATCCTCACGCGGCTCGACCAGCACGCGGTCGTGCAGGAGCCTGATTGGCAGCGCGCCGGACTGCATGACACCCGATTGCGTGCCCACCCCAGCCGCGCCGACCCCGTTGACACCGCCGGACACAACGTTCACAGGGTCGGACACTACCCGCCTTCCAATCACCGGTGACACCCCAGGCGGCATTTCACGACCGCCCGATCGACCGACCACGTCCGCCGGCCGGGACTTCCCACGCCTCCCGGCCGGCATCCACACACCCCACACCTCCCCACCGGAGGGCCCGCCCGGCCGTCCTGATTCCCCGCCGACGTTCCGCCGGGGAATGCCCTCGGGTGACGGGACGCGACGGAGAACGCGATACCCCCACTTCGCCTTATCGGAGCAGAGCCAGCCGAACCTCCCCGGATGGGGAATGGTCTCCCAACACGGTATAAGCTGCCGCCCATCGCCGCCCGGGCTGGCGCTGACAGGGGGCGAGCCGGTTACCCCTCGATCGTCCGTTGGCGCCCAGGTAACCGTCGGCACGTAACGAACCTCAGGGATGGGGCACGATCATGGCATTGCGCATCAGCGTCGACCTCGATGGGCTACGCTGGGCCGATCTGTTCCGCTTCGTCGATCTCGCCCGCAGCGGCGGCATCAGCGCGGAGGACCAGGTTGACGTCATCACCTACGGCAGTGACCCGATGTCGGTCAGCCTGTCGGCCCGCATCTACCCGGCCTCCGAGGGGTTCCTCTCCACGGAGCAGTCGGACGCATCCGGCGACAGCATGCGCGGCGCCCCGCTCTCGGTCAGCCCCGGGTCCGGCAGCCCCAACGGCTCGGGGTTCGCCTACGACGGTTCCACCGACCGCGCAGCCTCGGCCAACGGTGCCCACTACCCGGCGTTCGACAACGCCGCGGACCGTGCGGTCCCGCAGAGCAGCAACGGCCTGCCGTCCTCCTACGGACCCGGGTACGACGGACCCGCCGAGCGGGGCCTCCAGGCGGCGGGGGGTGGGCACTACCCCGCGTTCGACGGCCAGCCCGACCGCATGCCGCCGGGTGCCGGCGGGCAGTTCGCGGGTTTCGAGCCGTTTGACCGGTCCGCGCCAGGCAAGGAGCCCGGAGGTGCCTCCGGGCAGGTCGAAAGTCCCTACATCGAGGAGTTCGCCAGGCTTCAAGAGGGTCTGATGCGGCAGGTCCGCCGCACGGACGAGGTCCGGCCGGACCGGTCCTGATCTGCGATTAGCGCCTCCACGCGGCCACGCCGTCCGGACTCCGGCTCGGCATGACCATGCGGCCCGTCCCGGCGAACCCGCTTCCCATCCTCACCGCGCGTAAGGGAGAGGGAACCATCAGCGGCATCTGGCACCGCGGGTCAGAAGCGGAACGTGAGTCAGCAGTGACGGTGAACCCGAACGGGCTACACCCTTCGTGCCCGCTGGCCCGCTATGGTGCATGCTGCCGGTGATGGAGGATCCGCGCCTTGCTGACGTCGAGCAGTATCACGGGCGACTGCGCTCGGAGCTCGACGTCATCGCCCGTGGGCCGGTCCTGGTCGGCCCGAAGATCGTCGAGCATATTCACTCGCTGATCACCCTCATCGACCTTCATCAGCCGAATGAGTTCGACCTCTGCCTGAGCTGCGACCGTCTCTGGCCCTGCGCGTCGATCATCGCGATCACCGGCATGTCACCGGGCGCCGCACCGGACAGCCGGGCGGTCGACGAGGAGGATGAGCAGGCCGCGAGCATCGGGCGAGCGGTCGCCGGACGGGCATCCGGCCGATCGGGTCCGGTCGCGTCTCCCGACGCGGAACACCCCGGCGCGGAACACCCCGGCCCGGAT
>NZ_CDWWEW010000308.1:6039-6682 GCF_977966315.1 Frankia sp. CeRuru1 | reverse complement strand
CCAACTTAACGGTGTAACGGGTGATGTTGGTGCTACTCGGAGACCACTAGCGTGTGATTACCATGGGTGATGCTATTTGCGGCCGGCGGACAGGCGTCCGTCGAAGGCCAGGTCGAAGGCGTTGAGCGGGGCCTTCCAGCGGATCATCCACTTCTGCCGGCCTCGTCCAGTGGGGTCAAGGCTGATGATCGTGAGGTAGAGGTGCTTGAGGGCGGCCTGCTCGTTCGGGAAGTGGCCGCGGGCCTTCACCGATCGGCGGAACCGCGAGTTCAGGGACTCGATGGCGTTGGTCGAGCAGATGACGGTTCTGATCTCGGTGTCGAAGCGCAGGAACGGGACGAACTCGGCCCAGGCGTTCTCCCACAGCCGGATGATCGCGGGATACTTCTTCTCCCAGACGCCCGAGAACTCGGCGAACCGGTCGAACGCGGCCGCCTCGGTCGGGGCGGTGTAGACCGGCTTGAGATCCTTCGCGAGCGCGGGCCAGTCCTTCTTGCTCGCAGATCGGAACGAGTTTCGCAAGAGGTGCACGATGCAGGTCTGCACGACCGTCCGCGGCCAGACCTGCCCGACCGCGTCGGGCAGGCCGGTCAGCCCGTCGCAGACGAGGATGAGCACGTCGGCCACGCCGCGGTTCTTCAGG
>NZ_CDWWEW010000308.1:0-5564 GCF_977966315.1 Frankia sp. CeRuru1 | reverse complement strand
ACGTTCTCTTACGCCTACGCGGGGTTGGTCGGGCTTGGACTCGGTCAGGACCTTCTGGAGCGATCCCGCCGAACACCCGGTCACGGCCCACCTGTCCCTCTTCCCGCATCCCTGCCCCGCTGCCCGCGGCGTCACGCCTTCGAGCGGCTGCGCGCCAAAGCAGTCCATCTGCTCGACGAGCACGTCAGGAACAACGGCATGCCCACTCAGATCAGGGCTCCGAGTCGGGCGTTGACCTCCTCGGCGCTGATGCCGAAATCGGCTAGGTCGTAACGGTGAGCACGCAGGCGGGCCTCCTCTGCCAGCACGGCCGACATGGCGGGGCGGACCTCCTCGGGAAGATCCCATCCGAGGTGGCGGTAGATGTCGGCGACCGTGGCCAGCGGGTCGGCAATGAAGTCGGCGAACTCGATGTCGTAGAACCTGCTTGGGTTGTGTCTGGCCCGGTCCGCGGCGAAGCGCTGGAGGTTGCGCGCGGCGATCTCGAGCACGAAGGGGCCGATCGCCTCGCCGTGGAAGGTGCTGGACGTGGGGGCGAGCTTGCTCGCCAAGCTGCAGGCCGATCCCAGAACCGTGCTGGCGGGCCTGCGGTGGGTCCGGATTATCAGAGCGTCGGGATAAGTCGTCAGCAAGGCGTCCAGACACGGCAGGTGACTGTGGCATTTGAGCACCCAGCGGCGCTCGGGATCGCGCAGCCCGATCAGCTGCAGATTGCGCCGGTGCCGCTGGTACGCGCCAGTCCAATCCTGGTCTGCGATCCACGCGGAGTAGGTCGGCAGGTGCCCGGTATATTCAAGAAGGCTCGAGAGCATTGATTGGCGGATCAACCGCCAACACTCCTCGACCGCGTCGGCGATGCGATTGTGATTGATTGGCGGATCAACCGCCAACACTCCTCGACCGCGTCGGCGATGCGATTGTGAATGCCCAGATAGCCCGGATGTTGCGCGACGAAGCCGGCGATGTCCTGCTGGGTCTGCCGGAAGACCGGGTTGGTCGGCCAGGTCGAGACCGGCGGCCGGGGCTGGGGAGCGTAGGTCAGCCACAGTTCGACGCCCTGGTTGGCCGGGTCGGCGGCGAGCAGCCGGTGCAGGGTGGTCGTGCCTGTGCGCGGCATGCCGACGATGAACACCGGTCGCTCGATCGGTACCTGGGCATGCTCGGGGTATTCGCGCCACCCGGCCTCACTGAAAAGGCGGGAAACCAGGATTCCGCACAGATTGTCGCGGACCATTCGGATGCCGTCCGCAGTCAGGGCGGCCTCCTGCTCGTAGGAGGCAAGGACGACCTCCAGCCCCTCGAGGTAGTCCGGCGGGCCGAAGTCGGAAAGCCCGGTGAGATCGGAGGCCTCGGCGTGTAGTTCCTCGATTGTGCCGATCGTGTCCACTGAACAGGCTCCTGTAATTCATGGGGCAGCGTTATTGAACTGTCGCAAGGATGGGCTCGTCCCGCCGCAAAGCTCGGTCGAGCCCGTTGGGTGGCTTCGCCGACGCAGGTCGCGCACATGGCGGGCCTACCGGCGGATGGAGTACGTCCAAGCCGTCCGAGGACGGTTCGGCGAAGGCAGCGGAGAACTCGCTGCGGCAGAGGTCGGGTCCAGGGTCGGGACGTCCGCCAACAGAATAGACCAACTGAGCGTGCGAGCGGCATGGCGATAAGCTCATCCAATCGAAGCCGATGCTCGTGACATCGATAAAGTGAGTGCCCGCCGCCCAGGGTATTGGGGCTCTTCGCGGTTCGCCGGACGGCGTATTTGGCCGCTGACCTTCTATGATGCCTGGTGGTGGCTGGTGTAGCCGTAGGTCGGGGTAGAGAACGAGGCCGCCGCCCGCGAGGCGCTGCCACCCGCGGCGCTGGCCGTCGGCCCGTTCCACGTCGTCCATCTGGCCAACGGGGCCGTCAGCGACGTCCGCCGCCGCGTCACCTACGCCCGTCCCACCCGGCCGCTCCCAGTCACCACCAACCCAGCAGCAACCGTAATCGGCTAACTACAGATTCCGGCCAACTACGAGGAGTCAGTATTGTTATGAGAATGTCACGTAGGTCGTCAGGGAGAGGGCCGGCGGCGGTGTGGGCGCGGTCGGTCAGATCGTGGCCCTGCCGGTGGTCGGGAGAGCCAACCGCCAATGGAGTCGCCTATGAGGCGCTCTCACCTCGCCTACTTTGCGTCCTACAACGATCGGAACGCTGATGGCGTCGATGCCGCCCGAGCTGGGCAAGGGCCGGCGGCACGTGGTGCTGGTGATCTGCTGCTCGAGCCTGTTCATTGTCGCGCTGGACGCGACGATCCTCAACGTCGCCCTGCCGTCGATCAGGAACGACCTCCATGCCGCCGACTCCGGGCTGCAGTGGACGATTGACGCCTACGGCCTGGTGCTGGCAAGCCTGCTGCTCTTCTCCGGCTCGATGGGCGACCGGTTCGGGCGCAGGCGCGTGTTCCAGACCGGGCTGACGCTGTTCTCCTTCGGGTCGCTGCTATGTAGCCTGGCACCTGGGCTTGGCTGGTTGATCGCGTTCCGGATGATCCAGGCGGTCGGCGGGTCGATGCTCAACCCGGTCGCGCTGGCGATCATCACCAACACCTTCACCGAGCCCCGGGAGCGGGCGCGCGCGATCGGCATGTGGGGCGGGGTGATCGGCCTGAGCATGGCACTGGGACCGGTTCTCGGCGGCCTGCTGGTCGACACGGTCGGCTGGCGGTCGATCTTCTGGATCAACGTGCCGATCGGCATCGTCGCGATGGTGCTCACCGGCCGGTACGTGCCCGAGTCGAGGGCGCCGCGGGCCCGGCGGTTCGACCCGGCGGGCCAGGCGCTCGTCGCCGTCACCCTCGGCACCCTCGCTTACGCAATCATCGAGGCGCCGGCCGCCGGCTGGGCGGCCCCCCGGACGATCGTCATGTTCATCGTCGCCGCCCTTGCCCTGACCGGGCTCGTCGTGTGCGAGACGCGGCGCCAGGACGCCCTGCTGGATGTGCGGTTCTTCCGCAGCGCTCCGTTTGCCGGTGCCACCGTCATCGCGCTCTGCGCCTTCGCGGCGTTAGGCGGCTTCCTCTTCCTGAACACGCTCTATCTGCAGGTCGTGCGCGGCTACTCGGCGCTGCACGCCGGCCTGCTGACGCTACCGATGGCGGCCCTCGCGGCGGTGACGCCGCCGATTTCCGGCCGGCTCGTGGCCAGCCACGGGCCGCGGCCGTCGTTGATCACCGCCGGGATGGCGTTGCAGGCCAGCGGCGTCCTGCTATCCCTCCTGGGGACGCAGACCAGCCTGGCGCCGGTCATCTGCGCCTACGTGCTCTTCGGCGTCGGGTTTGGGATGGTCAACGCACCGACCACGAATATCGCGCTGTCCGGGATGCCAGTCGCCCAAGCCGGCGTCGCGGCAGCGGTCTCCGGTACCAGCCGGCAGATCGGCTTGGCGCTCGGCGTCGCGATCTTCGGCTCGGTAGCCGCGCATCACGTTGCGGGCCGTCCTGGCGTGACGACCATCGACCCGACCAGCGCGCCCGCCTGGTGGATCATGGTTGGCTGTGGGCTCGCCATCGCCGTGCTTGGCGTGCTCACCACCGGCCGGTGGGCGCGCGGCACGGCGGCCCGCACCGCGGTGCTCTTCACCCCCCAGCCAGTGCTGCCGGAGGCCGAGGCGGTCGCGAGCGTCTCCGGCGGAGCGGGGCCGCCCTGACCGAGCGCGGTCTCAGCGGGGGGACGCGCGCAGGTGCGCGCGGGCACGCGACCAGCAAAGGCCAAACCACAGGTCAATCGGCTCTGTTGCATGCGGCCAAGGCGGGACCTGCGTGCTGGTACTTGGGCATGATCAGGTGATGGTTCGAGATGCGGTCGCTCCGCCGCTGCCGGTGTCGGAGTTCGCGAGGTTCCGGTTCCCTCCCGGGGTGATCGTGCTGGCGGTCCGCCCGGAGGTCGGTGTCGGCGCCTTGACTCGATGCGGCTGATCTTCTGCTGGCCTCGGTCATGGCGTCAGCGGTCTCTTCCTGATCCTTGGCGTGCGACCGGTCAGGTCTGGGAAATCAAGAGGAGGTGAGCCGTCACAACCCGCGTGGTTGTCCGGTCTTACGAGGTGAGCGGACCCTTCGCATCCCCTTCTCCAGGGAGGTCTTTCCATGTCGGGCGTCGAGTCGACGACCGCCGGGCAGAAGCCACGATCGAACGCGTGGCAGTCGGCGATCACCGTGGTGCAGGAGACGGAGCCTTCTTGCATCCCGGCGGGTGCGCACGCGATGACCATCGTCGTCGAGTTCCCGCCGGGCGACCCTGGTACCCCTCCGCACCGGCACACCGGACCGGCCTTCGGCTATGTGCTGGACGGCGAGATGGTGTTCGAGCTCGAAGGTGAGCCGGCGCGTGTCGTCCGGGCCGGCGAGGCGTTCTGGGAGCCGGGTGGCGACGTCATCCACTACCAGGACGGCAACAACCGCGACGACATCCCCGTGCGCTTCACCGTCACCATGCTCTGCGAACCGGGCAAACCGATGCTTTCGCTCGTGGACGAGGAGGAGCTCGTCCGGCGTAAGAACCGCCGAGCCTCGCGCACAAACTGACCGTGAGCTCAGCTAGACCGCCCCGTCGTACCCACATAATCGGACATTTCACCTCCGCGAAACCGGAAGGCCAAGAAGATGAAGATCGCTGTCATCGGTGGGACCGGGCTCATCGGATCGAAGGTGGTCCGGATCCTGAACGCGAGCGGGCACGAGGCAGTGCCGCACTCGCCGTCCACCGGCGTGGACCTGCTGCGCGGGCAGGGCCTGCCCGAGGCGATGGAGGGGGCCGATGTCGTCGTCAACCTGACGAACTCGCCGACCTTCGACGACGCCTCGCCCGCGTTCTTCCAGACGACCATGGACAACCTGCTCACGGCCGCCAAGGCCGCCGGCGTCAGCCACGCCGTCATCCTCTCGATCGTGGGCGCCGACCAGGTGCCGGGCCTGGTCTACTATCGCGCCAAGGTGCTGCAGGAGAACATCCTCAAGGCCGGCCCCGTGCCGTACTCGATCGTCCGCGCCACGCAGTTCTTCGAGTTCATCGACGCGGCGCTGTCCTGGACCACCGATGAGAACACCGTCCGCCTGCCCGCCACGCGCGTCCAACCCATCGCCGCGGTCGACGTCGCCCAGGCCGTGGCCGACGTCAGCGTGGGCACCCCGCTGCAGGGCACCCGCAACGTCGCCGGCCCCGAGGTCTTCGCGCTCGACGAACTGGGCAAGATCACCCTCGCCGCCCACGGTGACCATCGCACCGTCGTCACCGACAACAGCGCCGGCATATTCGCCGCCGCCTCGGGCGACGTCCTCATCGCCAAGGACGGCGCCGCCATCGCCAGGACCACCTACCGGGGGTGGCTCGCGCGCTGACTTGGCCAGGGCCCGCGCGACATCCGTCGCCCGGCCCCGTCAGGAATCCTCGTAGATTCACTGTCCGCCGATGACCGACTGGAGCTGCACCTTCTCATAGCTCTCGGCGCCCGGCGAGGCCCTGTGCACCACCGGGAACTGCGATTGATCCGGATCGATCAGTCGCTGAGCCGACAAATACTTTGTACCTACGGCG
>NZ_CDWWEW010000307.1:0-6237 GCF_977966315.1 Frankia sp. CeRuru1 | reverse complement strand
CCCGGGAAATCAGCTCCCGCTCCTCGATGGTCAACTGCTCCCGCCGGCCCATCCACCATCCAGTCCCTCGACGCCAACACGATCATCCTATCGAGGCGTCGCTACAACCGTTTGACCCCGCCCTTCCATCACGCGTGTGGCCTTGGCGACGATGCCATGCTCCACCGACGCAAGGAAGACGACTCCGCTCAGGCTCGGCTGGGCGCGGTTCCCGTCCGGCTTAAGATGCCAGAGGCCCTGTACCGATGCGATGCTGCCGGGCTCCCACGCTATTCAGCGGGGCCGGATATCTTTCTCGCTCGTCGTCGCAGCGTCGAGCCCGACATCGTCGCCCAGGTCGCGCGACGGCTCACCGACCTGCCCGAGATGAGAGAAGCCGATCTGCTGCTGGCGCCAATGGGTATTGGCGGCCACGTCGACCACTGCATCATCGCCGCGGCTGCCAAGCGGCTGCGGCGGCCCGTCCTGTGGTACGAGGACGTTCCGTACGTGCTCTACCGGCGCTGCGCGGGGTGGGCGCAAGACTTGCGGCCGACGGGGCCGGTACTCCACCGGGCCGCGCCGCGGGACTGGGCCGCGAAACTGGACGCGATCGACTGCTATGGCTCCCAGCAGGGCGTGCTCTGGGACGAGCCCGACCAGCGTCGAGAACACCTGACCTCCTATGGCGTCCAGGTTGGTGGCGGTGTCGCGCCCGCCGAGCGGTTCTGGCGGACCCACTCGTGAGGAAGCCGCTATCCGTGCTGCATCTGATTCGGCCGCGCCCGCCCGGAGAGATCGGCGGCGCCGACCTCCACGTCGCGGATCTCGCCGAGGCTCAGCGCACGGCTGGCATGAGTGCCGTGGTTATGGCATTCGGTTCCAACCCGATGTTCGCGGCGGTACTGCGCGAACGGGGGGTGGAGTGCATCGAGCACACGGCTGGCGGCATGCGGGCCTGGCTACGCGACGCCCGACGAGCCATCGCCAAGCTGCGGCCGGACATCGTGCACTCGCACGGCTACCGTGCCGACCTTATAGCTGTGGCGATGCGACGGGCTCGGTGGCGGCAACCGCCGTGCCCGCCGACTCTGGTCATGAGTGTCCATGGCTTCATCCGTACCGGGCCAGCGTTCCGCGCGCTGAGTGGTCTGAACGAGTTGTGCCTGAGAGACGCGGACCTGGTGGTCGCAACCAGCGCCCAGGAAGCCGGAAGGCTGCGTGCTCATGGCCTGCGCGCAGTCAGGTTCATTCCCAATGGTGTACGCGCAGTGCCAGAGGCCCCACGTGGGTACCTGAGCGAGCAGGTGGGCGGGCAGGCCACCCGTCGGATGGTCTTCGTCGGCCGGCTGTCGCCGGAGAAGCGGATCGACCTGTTCCTCCGGGCCGCCCAGTTCCTGGCCACCAAGTGGTCCGACCTCGACTTCGTGGTGATCGGTGGCGGGCCGTTGGAGCTGGAGGCACATCGTCTGGCTGAACGGTGGGGGCTCGCCGACCGCGTGCGCTTCGTGGGACTGCGCCCAGACGTCGGGCAGCTGCTGCGCGGCGCCGATGTGCTCGTCTGTCCTTCGGACAGCGAGGGCACACCGAGGGTGGTGATCGAGGCAATGAGCGTCGGTGTGCCCGTGGTGGCGACGTTGGTCGGCGGGCTACCCGACCTGATCACTGACGGAGCAACCGGTTTTCTGGTCCCTCCGGGAGCCGAAGCAGCAATCGCGGCGGCGGTAAACACCATTCTGAGTCATCCCGACGGGGCTAGGCGGATTGCCCGTGCTGCCGCCGATCGTGCCCGGTCCCACTTCGCCATAGACGTCATGGAGATTCGAATGGCCGAAGCCTACGCCCAGGCACGCCGCATCAAGGGGACAACACAATGAGATTCAAGGTTCTGATGCCAGGCTGGAACTGCTACCAGTACCTTGAGCGAAGCCTTCGGTCTGTGGCCGCGCAGACCGATCCCGCCGTCGATGTCTGTGTGATCGACGACGCCTCGGACGATCCGCGGCAGGCGGCGTTTGTCACCGACTTCTGCGCGCGGCAGGGCTGGACGGCGGTAGTCAATCAGCAGCGGCGTGGTGCTCTCTACAATCTGTACCATGCGGCCAGACTGCTCGCGCCAGAACCCGAGGACGTCATCGTCTTTGTCGATGCCGACGACCGCTTGATATATCCGGACGCCCTGACACGATTGCGTTGGTACTACGATACCTATGCCCCGCTGATCACCTATGGAAGTTACCTATGCGATCCGAGGGACGATCTGGTTACACCGGCAATGAACTTTCCGGTGGAGGTTGTTTCAGCCAACGCCTACCGAGCGTTCTCTGGACGCGATGACCCGGACGCCATCTGGTTCAACCACCTGCGGTCCATGCGCTTCTGGTTGTTTGACCAGCTCAGCCCTGAAGATTTCACCTTCGACGACGGCGGCTGGTTCATGGCATGTTATGATACAGCCATCATGATCCCGGCACTCGAGCTGGCCGGTGGTCGCCACCTCATGATCCCAGAGGTCCTGTACCTATACACGCGGGACAACCCGATCAGCGATTGCCGGGCGAGCCTCAACGAGGTAGACGCCGCGCATCGGGCGATATTTTCCCGGCCACCGAAGAAGCCCATCCGCCCCATCGCGAGGCCAGTAATTGTAGCAGACCAGCGGCCTGACCATTCAGTTTACTACGACACCTCCGGCACCTTCGTCTCTTTCCAGCCGCCATGTGCCGACCGTATGCCCGCCTGGCGGGGCCAGGAGCCACGGTGAACGAAATCGAGCGCTACTTGTTCGACCTAAACGGCTATATCGTCCTGCGCAGCGTACTGGGCGAAGATCAGTTAGCGAGGCTCAACGCGGCGGTGGATGCGGTCGGCGTGCCGGAACTGCTGACGAGGTACCCCTACGTTCATACCGGTTTCCCCCCACTGGATGAGGCCAACGTCGACGTGACCGCAGGCCCGGTGGATATGGTTACCGGGCTTCTTGACGACTGGGGCCAAGAACTGCGCGATCTGGTCGATCAGCCGCGTGTCATGCCCATACTGCGGCGGCTGCTTGGACCGGGACTGCGGCTCGACCATAGCTACGCCATCTTCATGCGCGCTGGCGCGGGCGCGACGACCCCACATCACCTGCACAATGGCGGCACGCCCTTCGACCCGTCCCAGTACTACCTGGTACGCGACGGTCGCATGTTCAACGGGCTGGTCGTGGTTTCCTACGCCCTCACTGACGTCGGGCCAGGCGACGGCGGTTTCTGCGTAATCCCAGGAAGTCACAAGGCCAACTTCCCCCTACCAGACGAGATCCGCGCCATCACCGGAGAAACGCCGCCCGTGGCACATGTGCCCATGAAAGCCGGCGACGCCGTCGTCTTCACCGAGGCGGTCACCCACGGGTCAATCCCTTGGAGCGCCCGACACGACCGGCGCGCGTTGTTGTATAAGTACGCTCCCGGTTTCATGCAGTGGGAGCGACAGTCACCGTGGGCCAGCCTGCATCATCCATGGACCGACCGGCAGCGTCAGTTGCTGACGGGTCCGTACGCCGGGCGCCGGCCCTCCATCCTTGACGTCCGAGAAGATTCCGCCGAGCACTAGGGGGAGTGAGGCAGTCCCATGCGCTTCAGTTGGCTGGCCGAGCAACGCATCTCTGGCCGGATCTACTGGCCCAGGCCATGGCGATCGAGCGGCTGGGCTACGATGCGCTCTGGCTCAGCGACCACATCTTCGCCGAGGGCGAGCGTTGGTTGCTCGACTGTTTATCCATGGCGGCCGCGCTCGGCACCGCTGTCCCCCGGATCGAGATCGGCAGCCTGGTCTTGGCCAATGCCTTCCGGCACCCGCTCCTGGTAGTGCAAACCGCGGTCACTCTGCATCAGATCACGGACGGACGCTTCGTGCTGGGCGTTGGCGCGGGCGGTTCTCGCGACGAGCATGCACGGCTGGACCTGCCGTTCCCCAGCATTGGCGAGCGTGCGGTCCTGCTCGACAGGGCATGTGCCGACATACGCGACGCCCTGCGTGCTCAGAAAGCGGAGGTTCCGCTGTTGGTCGGCGGCACCGGGCCGCACGTTCTTGGCGTCGCGGCCAGGTACGCCGAGCGGTGGACAGTATGGGCCGACCCCACCTCCGCCGGGCGGATTCGCGGCCAGTTGGCCACGCAATGCTTGGCCGCCGGCCGACGAGTCGCGGATGTGCAGTGCGGCGCCGTGACAATGATCGTGCCTGCCCACCTTCCCGCCGGGTCGGGCGGTCCCTGGGAGGCCATGATGGCCGGCAACGCGGCAGAAATGCGCGCGCAGGTAGCTCGTTATGCCGAGGAAGGCGTGGACGAGCTCGTGGTCTGCGAGCATGCGGTCGCGCCCGGCAGCCGGGCGGAGGCGCTGCGCTGGTTCGCCGACGAGGTTGCACACCGATAACATCCAGCGCCGGGGGTCTAAAATGCGGGTCAGCGTCGGTATCTTCGCCCACAACGTGGCCGACACTATAGGCAGAGTCATCGAAAATTTTTTGCTCCAAGAAACCGTCAGAGTCGAGATATTTGAGATTATCGTGGTGTGCTGTAAGTGCACCGACGGCACGGTGGCGACGGTTGCTGAGTATGTTCGTCGCGATGCGCGGGTAAGACTCATAGAAAGGGATCGGCGGCGGGGGAAACTGGCCGCCATCAATACTTTTCTCACAGTGGCCAGCGGTGACATTGTGATGATTTCGGGCGGAGATGTCGTGCCGGGCCCCGCTCTGGTTGAGCGGCTGGCGGCCCCCATGGTGACGGACCCACAGTGCGCGATGACCGGCGCGCGAGTACTCAGCGTCGCCGTCCTGCCCACGGCTGCCGGGCGGCTGCACGAGGTCCTGTGGCACCTGCACCACGAGGTGGCCAGCCGTTCCCCGAAGCTGGGCGAGACCGTAGCCGTTCGTCGTGCCTGCCTACCCGAGCGTCTGCCCGACGGCGTGCACTGCGACGAGGTCCTGATCGAGTCGCTCGTCATCCGCGATAGACGACGGATCTGCTATGTCCCCGAGGCGAGAGTCTACAACCTGCCGCCCCGGCGTGTCGCCCATCTGTACCGCCAGCGGCGCAGGGTCGCATGCCAACACATGGCGGCCATCAAGCAACTTGGATACCGTCCTGCCACCCGCAGTCCCGCAAACGTTCTGTCTGCTCTGGCTTCTATCGCACGCCGCAACCGCGCCAATTGGGTAGCGCTGGCGGCACTGGTCGTCCTGGAGACGGCGGCCGTAGTGCACGGCCGCATAGACTATGTGCGCGGCCATACCTACTCTGTCTGGCGTGCCGCTGACCGCGCCGCCGTCGGGCCTGATTCACCGCACACCAACACCGACTTCGCTGATCGCGAGGGGCCCTGGTATCTGGAGACACACGGTGCAAAGGAAATCTACTGATATCCGGGGTCCCCGTCCGCCGATATTCGGCATCGGGGCTCACCGGACCGGCACATCAACCCTGACAGAGGCACTGAATATACTCGGGTACCGGGCCAGCCATTGGAACGACCGCGCGGAGATCCGGCGAGACGTCGACCGCAGGGTCTTCCGACTCGGGCTCATGGAACGAATGGATGCCGTGAGCGACCTGCCAATACCAACAATTTGGCGAGAGTTGGTCGCATCCTTCCCCGAGGCACGGTTCATCCTCACAATCCGCACGCCGGAAGACTGGATAGAGAGTGTGGAGTGGCACACCCGTGGGCGTGACCTCGTTCCAGAGGAACGCGATTTCTATCGCCGATCGAGCTTCGACCGTGACAGTTTTCTGGCGGCCTACGCCGCCCACAACAGCGCCGTCGTCAGATATTTTTCTGGGCGAGAGAACCTCCTGCTTATGAACATCGCGGCTGGTGACGGCTGGTCCAAGCTCTGCCCGTTCCTGTCGCGAGATCTCCCCGATCCGGCGACACCCTTTCCTCGGGCGGGGTCGACGAGGAGCTTTCCGGTCGCGTGACCGTAATCCAGAAAGCATCGAGGTCGGGGATCGGCCTCGATGCTCCGCCACCACAGTTCGCGCTCGACGCAGGCGTCCTGAGCGTTCAGCGACGGCGAGCGGTATACACTAGGAAGATGCGCTACCTCATGCAGCACCCCGCAGGAACGGGTGAGCTTGTCCTAGACGCGCTTGCCCGCTATTGCAAGGACGTGAAAGTCTCTTACCAGGATGACAGCGCCGTCATCTTCGATTCGACGACGAAGCCATCGGTCGTAGGACAGGCGCCGTTCGCGAAGAACGCATTTTTTATC
>NZ_CDWWEW010000306.1:0-6243 GCF_977966315.1 Frankia sp. CeRuru1 | reverse complement strand
GACTTGTCCGCCGAGAATTGTCGGACCCTGGACCTACCGTCGGTGAAGTCGGGAGATCGGTGCTCGGATTTTCTGTCGTCGCCGACCTCCACCGGTTCGGATCCGGAAGGTGCGCACGATGCTGATCGACTGTGACTCCTGCACCGCCCGTGGTGTCAGGTGCGCCGGCTGCATGATGACCGTCCTGCTCCCGGCGCCGGGCCCGCCCGTCGGCTGGGACGCCGAGGAGCTCGAGGCATTGCGGTTGCTCGCCGACGCCGGTCTGCTGCCCCCGCTCGCCGACGTGCGGACGGCCCTGCTGGACCAGGCGCCGCGGCTGGACCAGGCGCCGCGGCGTCGCCGCGCCGGCTAGCCCGCCCGGCCGGGGGCCGGCGCGGGCGCCGGTGGGGCCGTGGGAAAACGCGGTGGGACCGTGGGAGAATATGGGCGGATGCGCGTGCTGGCCGTCACGAACGATTTCCCGCCTCGTCCCGGCGGGATCCAGGCCTACGTGCACAACTTCGCCTCGCGGCTGCCCGGGGGCGAGATCGTTGTCTACGCCCCGGCCTGGAAGAACGCCGCCGCCTTCGACGCCGAACAGAACTTCCCGGTCGTGCGGCACACCACGTCGCTGATGCTGCCGACACCGGACGTCCTGCGCCGAGCCAGAGAGATCGCCCGGGCGGAGGGATGCGACACGGTGTGGTTCGGCGCCGCGGCACCGCTCGGGCTGCTTGGAGCCCGGCTGCGCCGCGACACGGCCGTGCGCAGGATGGTCGCGAGCACCCATGGTCACGAGGTCGGCTGGGCGGCGCTGCCGGGGGCGCGTCAGGTGTTGCGCAGCATCGGCACCGCGGCCGACGTCATCACCTATCTGACCAACTACACCCGGGCCCGGGTCCGGCCCGCCTTCGGCGGCCATCCCACCTTTGCCCGGCTGCCCAGCGGAGTCGACCCCTCGCTGTTCCGTCCCGGTCACGGGCGCGAGGAGATGCGCCGACGCCATGGGCTGACGGGCCGCCGGGTGGTGGTGTGCGTGAGCCGGCTGGTCGCCCGCAAGGGCCAGGACATGCTGATCCGGGCGCTGCCCATGGTACGGCGCCGCGTGCCGGATGCCGCGCTGCTGATCGTCGGCGGCGGTCCCCGGCGGGGTGATCTCGAACGGCTCGCCCGGGAGAACGGCGTCGCCGAGCATGTGATCATGACTGGTTCGGTGCCGTGGGAGGAACTGCCGGCGCACTACGCGGCGGGCGACGTGTTCGCGATGCCCTGCCGCTCCCGCCTCGCCGGTCTGGAGGTCGAGGGGCTCGGCATCGTCTTCCTGGAGGCGTCGGCGACCGGCCTGCCGGTGGTGGCCGGCCGCAGTGGGGGTTCCCCCGACGCCGTCCTGCACCAGCGCACCGGCATCGTGATCGACGGTACCGATCTGGCGCAGGTCGCGACGACCGTCGGTGATCTGCTTGCCGACCCCGACCGGGCGGCGTCGATGGGTGCCGCGGGGCGGGCGTGGGTCGAGCTGCGCTGGCGGTGGGACGTCCTCGCGCAGGACCTGCGCACGCTGCTTGCCGGCCCGGACGGGGTTAGCGCGGGGTGGCGTAGATGTCCTCCACCGCCTGGCTGAACCGGTCGAGCACCAGCGAGCGGCGCACCTTCAGGCTCGGGGTGAGCTCGCCGGTCTCCACCGTGAAGTCCTGGGGCAAGATCGCGAACTTCTTGATGCTCTCGGCGTGCGACACCGTCGCGTTCGCGGTGTCGATCGCATGCTGGATCTCGGTGCGCAGGCCGGCGTCGTCGACCAGGTCGGCAACCGTCGCGCCGGCCGGCTTGCCCGCCGAGGACCGCCACCGGTCGAACGCCTCGGGATCGAGCGTGACGAGGGCGGCGATGAAGGGCCGCCGGTCCCCGATCAGCATCGCCTGGCTGACCAGGGGATGGGACTGGACGATGTGCTCCAGCGGCGCCGGCGCGATGTTCTTCCCACCGGCGGTGACCAGCAGCTCCTTCTTGCGGCCGGTGATCCGCAGGAAGCCGTCGGCGTCGAGGTCGCCGAGGTCGCCGGTGTGCAGGAAGCCCTCGGCGTCGAGCGCCTCCTTCGTCGCGAGCTCGTTGTTGCGGTAGCCGCGGAACAGCAGGGGACCGCGGATGAGGACCTCCCCGTCATCGGCGATGGCGATCGTCACGCCGGGAAAGGGCTGGCCGACGGTGCCCATCCGGACGTTGCCCGGCCGGTTCGCCGCGGCCGGCGCGCTGGTCTCGGTCAGACCGTAGCCCTCGAGCACCGTGAACCCGATCCCGCGGAAGAAGTGGCCGAGGCGTTCACCCAGCGGCGCCCCGCCGCTGACCGCGTAGCGGGCCCGCCCGCCGAGCGCCGCCTGGAGCTTGCTGTAGACCAGCGCGGCGAACAACCGGTGCCGCAGCCGCAGGAGCAGACCGGGGCCGCCGCCGTCGAGAGCCCGGCTGTAGGCGACCGCGGTGTTCTCGGCGGCGTCGAAGATCCAGCCCCTGCCCTCGGCGTGCGCCTTGTGGCGTGCCCCGGCGTGCACCTTCTCGAACACCCGGGGCACGGAGAGCAGGAAGGTCGGGCGCACCTTGGCGAGATCGGGCAGCAGGGTCCGCGAGTCCGGGGTGTAGGCGAGGGTGAACGCCCCCTGGACCACGCCCACCTGGAGCATGCGGGCGAACACGTGCGCCAGCGGGAGGAACAGCAGTGTGGACGCACCGGGCGCGAACAGCTCGGGCAGCGTGGCGATGGCCGCCTCGGCGGTGAACAGCAGGGCGCGATGGGTGATCTCGCAGCCCTTCGGTTGGCCGGTGGTCCCCGAGGTGTAGATGATCGTCGCGAGGCTGTCGGCGTTGACGGACGCCCGGGCCGCCGTCAGCTGCTCCGGCGCGATGCCGGCGCCGTCCACGGCGAGACCGGCCAGCGCCCCGTGCTCGATGACGAGGACCTCCCGCAGCGCGGGGACGCCGTCGCGTACCTGCGCGACCCGCTCGGCGAGCTCGTCGTTTTCGACCACGAGAACCTCGACGCCGGCGTCCCGCAGGATCCACTCGATCTGGCCCGGGCTGGAGGTCTCGTAGATCGGCACGCAGACGGCGCCGGCCAGCCACGTCGCGTAGTCGACAATCGTCCACTCGAACCGGGTCCGGCTCGCCAGACCGACGCGGTCCCCGGGCCGCACCCCGCGGGCGATGAAGCCCCGGGCGGTGGCCACGACGTGATCGCGGAACTCGCGGACGGTCATGCCGACGAACTTGCCGTCGATCTTGTGCTGGATAAGCGTACTGTCCGGATGTGCCGCCGCGTTGCGGAACACGGCGTCCGTCAGGGTCGCATCGTCGGCGATGGTGATCAGGGGCGGGGAGGTGTACTCGCGCACTGCTACTCCTACCAGTCCTACCAGATGGCTTGTGCACGCCGGGGGGACGACGCCACGGAACAACGGAAGCACGGAACAACGGAAGAACGGAAGACCAGGCCAGGGCATCAGACGTTAGCCTCCGGGCGGGCGGTTTGCGACCTTGCGGGGTGTAAAGGGTTCCCTTCGACGGCGTCCGACCGATGATCGTTGCCGGTGAGCGCGACCGCCGGGGACATGTCCCGGGTATGCCCGGGATCCGCGCGGCATCCCTCATCGGCCGGATGGGCCGTTCGAGTAGGGGCGACGGGCCCCTGTCGGCGCCTAAGCTTCCAGCCATGCGGGTCCACGTGGTCAGCGACGTGCACGGGCGGGCGGATGCGCTGGCGGCGGCGGGCGAGGGGGCCGACGCATTCGTGTGTCTGGGTGATCTCATTCTCTTCATCGACTACCACGACCACGGCCGGGGCATCATGGGCGACCTGTTCGGCGCCGAGGCCGTGGGTCGCATGATCGAGCTGCGTAACGCCCAGCGGTTCGACGAGGCCCGGGAATGGTCCCGGACGCTGTGGGCGAGCCTGGGCGGGGACCGCACGCAGATCGTGGAGGCGGCCATCCGCCGTCAGTACGAGGTGCTGTTCGCGGCGTTCCCGACCCCGACCTACCTGACCTTCGGCAACGTCGATCTGCCGCACCTGTATCCTGAGTACCTGCGCGACGGCGTCACCCTGCTGGACGGGCAGACCAGCACGATCGGCGGGTTGCGGTTCGGCTTCGTCGGCGGGGGGCTGCAGACCCTGATGCGCACCCCCTACGAGATTGACGACGACGCCTTCGCCGCCAAGGTCGCCGCGGTGGGCGAGGTCGACGTCCTGTGCTGCCACATCCCCCCGCACATCCCCGAGCTGGTCTACGACATCGAGGCACGCCGCTTCGAGCGCGGCAGTGTGGCGATCCTCGAGGCCATTCACGCGACCCGGCCGCGCTACGTGCTCTTCGGGCATGTGCACCAGCCGTTGACGGCCAGCCTGGAGATCGACGGCACACGCTGCGTGAACGTCGGACATTTCCATGCTCGGGGGACGCCCTTCGTTCTCGAGTGGTAGCCGGCCGCTCGGCCGGGCGCGCTCGGTGTTCCGGTAGCCTCAGGCGATCGGTCGGGGATTGTTCCCGGGCCCCGGAGAGATCCGGGTTGCCGGTGGGCCGGCGACGCCGTGCTCTTCAGCCGCGCTCGAAGAATGTGGAGGTGCTGTCTGCCATGGCGGACCACGCCCGATCGACGATCGTCATCAACGCCCGGCCCGCCGCGGTGATGGGGGCGATCGTCGACATCTCCGCGTATCCGACCTGGATCGGCCAGATCGAGGAGGCCGAGATCCTCGACATGGGCCCGGACGGCCGTCCCCGGCGCGCCCGGTTCCGGATCAACGCCGTCGTCATCAAGGACGAGTTTGTCAACGAGTACACCTGGAAGGGCGACGATCAGGTCGTCTGGAGCATGGTCGAGGGCCAGGCGATGTCGTCGCAGGACGGCAGCTACACCCTGCGCGACCTGGGTGACGGTAGCACCGAGGTGACCTACGACCTCACCGCTGAGACAAAGATCAAGATTCCTGGTCTGCTCCGGCGGAAGGTGCAGAGCGGCATCGTGGATGCCGCTCTCAAGGACCTCAAGAAGTACGTCGAGAGCTGAGCGCACGTGCGGTGTGTGCTCTTCACGGGGAAGGGCGGCGGCGGTACCACCACGGTGGCGGCGGCGACCGCGATCCTCGCCGCTCAACGGGGTCATCGGACCCTCGTGCTGTCGGTCGACCCGGCCGCGGGGCTCGCCGGCGCGCTCGACCACCCGATCGGCGCCGAGCCGACCGAGCTTGAACCGGGGTTGCACGGCCAGCAGGTCGACCTGCGCCGCGCGGTCGAGACCCGGTGGCCGGCCGTACGCGAGGTGCTGGCGGGCACCTGGCCGGCCATCAACGTCGATCCGTTCGACCTGGAGGAGTTGGCCTTCCTGCCGGGGGCCGTCGAGACCCTGACGCTACTCGAACTGCGTGACGGCCTCACCAGTGAGAACTACGACCTGGTGGTGGTCGACGGAGGTTCGGCGGCGGCGCTGGTGCGGCTGCTGGCCTTTCCCGAGACGCTGTCGTGGTACTGCCGCCGGCTGCTGCCGCCCGACGGTGCCTTCGCGCGCTGGCTGCGACCCGGTTTCGGCTGGGCGGCGGCGCTCGGCGGCCGGTGGAGCACGCTGGCGGCCCCCGCCTACGACACCGTCAACCGCCTGCACCGGGCGGCGGTCGACCTGCGCGCGATCCTCACCGACCACGCCACCACCAGCGTCCGGCTGGTGCTGACCCCCGAGAGCTCGGCGCTCGCCGCGGCCCGCGGCAGCTTTACGGCGCTGTCGCTGCATGGGTTCACCCTGGACGGCGTCGTCGTCAACCGGATCTTCCCGTCGGCGAACGCGGACGCCTGGCGGGCGGGGTGGGCCGCCGTTCACCGCGAGCAGCTCGCCGACATCACCGCGGCCTTCATGCCCACCCCCGTCCTCCCGGTCGGCTACCGGGCGGGCGAACCGATCGGCCTGGAGGAGTTGGCCGCCTTCGGCGCGGCGACCTACGGTGAGCTCGATCCGGGGAGTGTTCTCGGGGAGCCGCTCATCGGCCCGAGCGGCCAGCCGCGGGTGGAGCGCACCGAGGACGGGTTCGCGCTGTCCTTCGGGCTGCCGTTCGTTGACGGTTCCCAGATCGATCTGGCCCGGCTGGGTGATGACCTGGTGGTGACCGTGGGGTCGTACCGGCGGGCCGTTCCGCTGCCTGCGGTGCTGCGTCGCTGCGACGTGAGCACCGCCCGGCTGCGTGACGATCGGCTGGTCGTCTCGTTCGTCCCGGACCCGCAGCAGTGGGTG
>NZ_CDWWEW010000305.1:0-6353 GCF_977966315.1 Frankia sp. CeRuru1 | reverse complement strand
CCCACGCCCACACCCACGCCTACGCCTACGCCTACGCCATCCACATCCTCCGCGGGCCGGGAGACGGCGATGGCCTGCTCGTCGCTGATCGACCCCTCAAGGACGAGGCGGACGCGGCCGCGGCGCAGGTGGTCGAGGACGATCGCGGCCAACCGCGCCGCCTGCTCGGCGGCGCCCAGCTCACCCTGGTTGTGCCGCAGACAGGCGATCTTGGCGTGGACGGCCGCCTGGTAGGCAATGTAGTGATGGTCCAGCGACACCGGATGCGTCTCGGCGGAGAACTCCCGGTACCAGGCCAGGAACCGGCGCGCCTCGTCCGGCGCGCCGAGCCGCTCCAGGTCCATCGCGAGGCACGCGGCGTCGGCCAGCACGTCACCGATCCGGCCCTGCCGGTCGGACGCCAGGCAGTCGATCACCCGTACGCCGTCGGACAGGCAGAAGACGTGGTCGGCGATGAGATCGCCGTGACCGTCCCGGATCCGGCCGGCCCGCCGCCGCTCAGCCAGCAGCGGAGCCCGCCCGGCGAGGTAGCGCAGCGCGAGTCGCTCGATCTCGTCGACGACATCGGCGGCCAGGACCTCGCCGCGAAACGGCGCGACGGCGCGCAGCAGGTCCAGCCAGCGAGCCTGCATAGCCGCCAGGCTGCCCGCCGCACCGATCCGGGCCGAGGTCTCGCAGCTCTCGTGGAACGCCGCGAGTCGGCGCGCGAGGTCACGCAGCTGTGGATCGACCCACCCGCCCCGCTCGACCAGCGTCGTCAGTCGGCGCGCGACGGGCAGCCGACTCATGACGACCATGTGATCGCGCAGGAGGTCGGCCTCGTCGCGGACGTCCGCGACGGCGAGGTACACGTCCGGCGGCGGTGTCGTCAACGGTGCCCTGCCGGGACGGGCCAGCCGATCCGCCGGATGTCACGCCCGGATGGCCGTTCGGCCCTCATCGAGTGGGCCGAACGGCCGTGCCGAGTATGCGGGCGGCGACGATCGCGACCCGCTGCCGGCCCCGGGCCGGCAGACCCGCCGGGGGTCAGGCCTCGCGGAGGGACTCCAGGAAGAGCAGGGTCCGCGCGGCGACGCTGCGACGCCCCGGACCCGTCAGCACATCGTGGCCGCCCGGGACGACCACGAGCTCCGCCCGGGACGCGGTGCGCGTCGTCATCCGGATCAGGGGTAGCGGGCTGACCTCGTCCTGCGCACCGTGGATGAGCAGGATCGGGAGGTCGGGCAGGGCACGCGGCAACGGTTCCTCGATGGCCACCCCCGCGACGGGAACCTGCAGGAGCGGCAGGCCGACCAGGATCACACCGTCGGGGCGTACCGCAGGGGAGGCGGCCATCGCCAGCGCCGCGAGGGCCCCCGTGTCGGAACCGAGGAGGACGAACGGGACGCCCGGCACCCGGTTCTCGGCCACCGCGGGCACCCGGCGGCCACCGTCGGGAACGACGGTCACCAGGTAGCCGTCCAGCGCGAGCCGACCGGCGAGAAGGTGGAACGGGCCGGCCTGCTCACCGCGCCCGAGCAGCACCGCGACCACCGCGCGCACATATTCCCCGGGTGCCCCGCCGGAGGCGGGAGAGGCCGCCGGGAGCCGACGCGTCGACGGAACCGGGATCGCGGCCGGGACGGCAGTGGAGGCCGGAGAGACGATCGACGCCGGAGAGACGGTGGGTGCGGTGGGTGTCGCGGCCGGCCTGCCTGCGGTTGGCGCGACGGAGCTGCCCCGCTGCGGACCGACGATGGTGCGGGCGCGGGACTGCCTGCCCGCCGCGGACGAGGTGGGCGAGGCCATCCGTAGATCATCGACGGACAACTGAGTGGTCGGCGACGGCATCGGCGCCAGATCTCCTTCGGACGGAACGGATCGTCGCGGCAGGCGGGCCGGACGTGCCGCGGGCGCGGCGTCGAGGCGACATCAATCGTTGATCTCGCCTCGGAGACTCGGAGAGGGTTTGAAGACTCGGAGAGGGTTTGAAGAGTGGGAGAGGGAAGGTGTCCGGCCCGCCGATGATCGGTCCGATGGCCCGGCGACCGGAGTAACACGCGGCTGCCGCCCGCCACGAGGCGAGGACAACGGCGGCCTGGACCTCGCGGCGGCCGTGCTCGCGAGTCGTACGGGGTGACCAGCAGCGGCGACGGGTGGTTCTTCGACGGCGGTACCGCTGCGGTCGGTCTCGGGAGCCGGCCCCGGGAAACGACCACCTGCCGCACGTCGCCTGCCGGCGAACGTCAGGAGCCCACCGGGAGGCGGAGGATGCCGGACCGCTGGCCGCCCGCGGCCGGGACGGATCGCTCGGCTCGGGGCCGCCAGCAGATCAGCGACAACGTCGCCAGGACGACGGCGACGGGAGGATCTCGGACTGGCGTCGATCGGGCCGGAGCACGTCCACGAACATGCCTACTACCCTGCGTAGCGGGAAGGGAAGCCGTCAAGCCGTTCACGGTGTGTCGTATATCACTCCACGACACGCCGACCCGACGCTGACGTGACGTCGACCGAAAGGTGTCCGGTCGGCCAGACCGGCGGCAAGGCCAGCCGGGAAGCCGGCCGCAAAGCCGGTGACCGGACCTCGTGGACCCCGCCCCGAAACACCGGAAAATGACGACAAGGGCACCGCCGGAGGCGCTGCCCTTGTCATGATCCGTGCACATTGTTCGTGCACGTTTAATGATCAACTATTTCGGTTCTCCGGGCACGGTCCTGTGCGTCGGGGAACCAACCCGCACCACGGTCAGGCCGCCGCCGCGCCCTTGGCCTTCACGAAACGGGCAGCCACGTCGGCCCAGTTGACGACGTTCCACAGGGCCGCCACGTAGTCGACCTTGACGTTCTTGTACTGGAGGTACCAGGCATGCTCCCAGGCGTCGAACACGAGCAGCGGGGTGTTGCCCACGCCGACGTTGCTCTGGTGGTCGTACACCTGCTCGATGAGCAGACGCTGCGCGGTGGCGTCGTAAGCCAGGACACCCCACCCGGAGCCCTGCACCGTGGTGGTCACCGCGTTCAGTTGCGCCTTGAAGGCGTCGAAGGAACCGAAGTCGGCGGCGATGGCCTCACCGAGCGCACCGTCCGGCTTGTCCCCGCCGTCCGGCGAGAGGTTCTCCCAGTAGATCGAGTGGAGAATATGCCCGGAAAGGTTGAAGGCGAGCGTCTTCTCCAGGCCCACGATGGCACCGAAGTCGCCCTTGTCGCGCGCTTCGGCGATCTTCTCAAGAGTGTCATTGGCACCCTTGACGTAGGTCGCGTGGTGCTTGTCGTGGTGCAGTTCGACTATCTGCCCGATAATGGACGGTTCCAGAGCACCGTAGTCGTAGTTCAGGTCCGGCAGCGTGTACGTCGCCACTAGCGCACGATCCTTTCCATTCATAAGGAATTCATCCGAGGAGTCCCGTGCGGAGCTCTCGGAGGTCAGATGGGCGGTGCGGTGGAGCCGGCGGCCACCCGGAGCGGAGGGGGCGGACAGGACCCGGCAATGCTCATCGGCCCTCCCCCTCCTCTCCCGCGGCACCGCCTCGACGGCACCCTGTGGACGGTCGGCTTCGCTGCTGCAATCCTCCGCGTGATCCCCCCGACTGGACACTATCGCCAGTCGGATGGGGCTTGCATGGCGAGACCCGACACCATGACACTCAAAGGATCGACCCGCTCGCACCGCTAACAACAGTGCGTAACGGCAAGGAAACGAAAACGGGATTACTCCGCCATTCCTCGCCACCGCCCATTACCTTCCGCTACTCCTCATGGATCTGTTGGGCGAGGTAATGGGCCGCACCAAGCTGGGAGATCAACTCCAGCTGGGCGTCGAGCCAGTCGATGTGCTCCTCCTCGGAGACGAGGATCCGCTCGAGGAGCACGGCCGATCCGACGTCGCCCCGCTCCCGGCAGAGTGCGACCCCCCGGCGCAGCAGGTCAACCGCCTCGAACTCCCCGGACCGGTCCACCTCGAGCTGCTCGGGCACCGTCTCCCCGATACGCAGCGTGTGCAGACGCTGCAGGTTCGGCAGACCGCCGAGATACAGCACCCGCTCGATGAGCTGATCCGCGTGCTTCATCTCGTCGATCGACTCGTGATAATAGTGCTCGGCGATCCGCCGATATCCCCAGTTACGTTGCATACGACTGTGCAGAAAGTACTGGTTGATGGTCGTGAGCTCGTTCGTCAGCACACTGTTCAGAATTTCGATGATTTCCACGTCACCACGCGTCACCATATGACCTCCACCTCCTGTCGGACATCGCCGGCCGGATGCCGTTCGTCATCATACCGAGGGAGTGCCCCGTCCCGCACCGCTTGATCGACCCGCCGTGGCGCCTCAACCAGCGGCGATGGCCTCCGACGGTCCGCGCGAGCCGACAGGCGGAACCTCCAGCGGACAGCACATCACACGGATACGGATTTCGCAGCGAACCTGAACCCGCGCCCCTCACATCCGCATGAACGTAAATGCAGGTAAGGTTTACTGTAAGGTAGAAATCCCGCACGGAGGAAGCGTGCGGGCAGCGTGCGACGGACCCTCATAATCATGGCGTCATTTCCCCGCGACGACTTCGTGCCGACCCGGCGAGCCCCTGCCGGCACGCTTCCGGCAGTCGGTTCAGTGCCGGCGGTGGCGGGTCAGTGGCGGCGGTGGCGGTCAGTGGCGGTCCCGGCGGCGGCGTCTCACCACATGGACGACGACGAATCCCCCCCGGCCGGAGTACTCGATCTGCGCGAGCTCCCCCGAGCTACGCCCCATGAGGTTGCCTATCTTGAACGAGGAGACCACCCGGGTACGCATGCCCGCCGTCCAGGCGACCGCGGCATCCCGGTCGACGCAGACCGGCTCGTCCGTCGACAACACCAGGGGAGCGCCCAGGCACAGCACGGCGACGCCGCCGCTGCCGGAAACCTCGGTGTTGAAGATCCCACCGGCGATCATGGCGCCGATGCGACCGGACGTCGTGGTGATCTTGTAGCGGATGCCGGACTCCAGCGCGAGCAGGCTGCGGCCGTTGACCGTCAGGCTGTCGTTGTCGAACGTGAAGACCGAGATGTGGCTTCCGGACTCAGCGAACCAGACGGTTCCGTGGCCGGCGACCCTCATCAGGTCCTGGCCCTCACCGGTAACCGCCCGCCGCAGGAATCCACCGACTCCCTGGCCCTTGTAGGCGAAGTCGACGCGGCCGCGATAGGCCACCATGGCTCCCTTTTTGGCGTACATCTCGCCGCCGTCGAGGCGTACCCGGCAGCATGCGATCGCCCTCTTCCAAGGCGAACGGGGGCCCGCGGCGGGGCCCCCGCGAAGGTCGCGAGTGGCTGGCTCATGGCCTCCATTCAACGCCCATCCACACCCGTTCGGGCCACACCGGTGGGAATACCGACGGGAGTATGGCGGGTAGACCGGCACCCGCCCGTCAGAGCAACATCAGCAGCATCGCGCCGGCCATGACCAGTCGGGACGTGGCCGATATCACCGGCGGCGTGTGGGTCACCCAGCCCGGCCTGACCCTGCGGACCAGCGGGCCACCGATAGCAGCCAGCACCGCCACAGCGAAGATCACCGCGAACCAGTCGGTCAGATTCGTCAGACCGGTCGAATCACCGACCGGCCACCTGTCCGCTCGGGCCATGCACGCCATCGCCAACCCCTCGATGACGAGCATCGAGCAGCAGGACCACCGCGACGGCTCGCAGGTCGGGTCCGTCAGGACAAGGAGGAAGAAGACGCCGGCCAGCGCCAGATAAGCGACGGCGAACACCACCGACGACGTCATCCAGCGTGGGCCGACGAACATGACGGCCATTCCCGCGGCCACCACCGTGTGCCCAATCTCGGCCGGTGGGTACACGGCCCTCCGCCGGGCTCGCACAAGCGCGCCGGCGAAACGTCCGGCGTGGAACATCGCCAGCAACGCGCAGGCGACCGCGGCAACGACGGCCACCGCCTGTGGTGGGGCCAGTGCGTGCGCCACTGCCGGGTGGTGGTGTGTCACCGATCCGCGGGTTCCCGTCCAGGCTCCCGTCCAGTTACGGTACGTCGCACGTCAGCTCACGCCCAGGGCGAGTTCGGCGTCGACCAGTGCGGTGATGCTGCCGGCACGGGCCTCGTCGACGATGGCCTGGAGCTGTTCGACACTCATCTGGATCCGCTGGCCGAAGTCATCGGTCAGCACGATGCGCCGCTCCGCCGGAGCCTCGTGGTCGACGAAGAGCTCCGGGCAACCACAGTTGCATTTTCCGCAAAAGGTCAAAATGTGACGTTCGCGAGTAGATCCGGACATGCCGTCTCCCGGGGTAGCGGACCAATCAGGAATATCAGTCTAAGATCCTCTCAGGGAAACGTCTGCGCGTTTACCGGATTCCGGGGGAACGGACA
>NZ_CDWWEW010000304.1:0-6361 GCF_977966315.1 Frankia sp. CeRuru1 | reverse complement strand
CGCGGGGACGTAAAAGTCGGCGACCCGTGCCCAGGTCCACGGGTCGGTCTCGAACGGCGCGTCAACGCCGTTGTTGACCAGGGAGATCCAGCGGCGCAGGCAGCTGGAGCACTGCCCGCAGTGCGCCATCTCAGTGTCGGTACGTGAGCAGGAGAACGTCAGCAGCAGGTCGCCGGCCGGCAGGCCCTGGCCGAGGTACCAGGCGACGATCTCCGTCTTGGTCATCTGCCAGAACGGACTGTCGAGCCAGACCGGCCGTCCCGACAGATCTGTGATCATCTGACTGATCTGGCGGAACGCCTGGGGGCTCTTGTCCGCGGTCGCGTCGCCCTTGACCCCGACGCACCAGATCCGCTCGGCCCGGTTCGCGGCCAGCATCGCGAGGTAGACGTTGCGCAGCGGGATGATCGCGTTGTCGGCTTCCCACCGCGACAGGTCGAGTTCCCGGCTGACGCTCACCTCGATGCCACACCGGTCGACCAGTGCCGTGATCGCGGCCCGTTCCTGGTCGCGGTAGCGGTGGCCGAGGTCGAAGTACAGCGCCGGGGGTTTGTCGAGATAGTGCCAGGCCGGGAACGAGTCCAGCCCGGCGGAGAACAGCAGCACGTCAGACACCAAGATCTCCTCTTACGGTGGGAACACCGAGCAAGGCCAGCAAGTCGTGTTCGATCTCGTCGGCGACGTCGTCGGCCTCGCGCAGGTCGACGACAACGGGGACCACCACGTCGGGGAAGGCAGCGACCACATGCCGGTAGGCGGCGTCGAACCGCGGCAGGAACAGCAGACGCTCCACCGAGCCCGGCACCCCGCCGCCGCGTCCGCGCAGAATCGCCCGTTCCCGAGCCAGCGGCCACGGGACGTCCAGGAAGTACGCCCGGTCCGGAACACAGAACCACGGGGCGACACACCCCCGCAGCTGGTCGAGCAGCGCGCTGTCGGTGACGTCAGGACGCGTTTCGCTGAGAATCGTCAGGCAGTAGGCGAGCTTGGAGTAGACGCCGTGGTCGACCACCACGACGTCGTGCGCCTCCAGCGCCGGCCGGTAGAAGTGGGTGTGGTGCCACGCCTCCCGGCACAGCCGCGCGAACACGTCGACCGTGGCGTGATGAGGGTGACGGAACCCGCCGGTCCCCGTTCTGGTCCGCAGCGGCTCGCGTTCCAGCCAGCGCGACAGCCGACCCACCACGCCCGGCAGCGGCCCGTAATGCACCACCTCGACGTCGAACCCGTGCCCTGCCAGGCGGCGACCGAGCTGCCCGGCCATGGTCGTCTTTCCCGCGCCCCACAGCCCTTCGACCGTGACGAGCACACCACTGCGCGGGCGCAGGCGCCCAGCCGTGGGACCGGCCGTGACGAGGGAACTGGGCTGGTCAGCGGCCACGGGCGTTCCCCCACAGCAGCACGTGCAGACGCGGAGAGAGGTTCCAGCCCCGTTCCAGGGCGATCTCGGCCAGGCGCCGCATACCGGCCAGCACACTCGGCTCGTCAGTGCCTTCCGGCATCACCCACACCGAGGACAGACCGAAACGACCCTCCAGCTCCCCGATCTCGTCGATCTCCCCGACGGCGGAGACCACGAACTTGAACACGGCCTTGCCGCAGCCCGCGAACGCCGTCAACGCCGCCGGAACGATCCGCCGGCCCGCAGCCACCCGCGAACCCGACAACTTCGGCGAGACGGTGAACCGCTCGACGACCTCGACCATCTCCGCCGTCGGCTCCACGGTGCCGTTCGTCTCGATCTCCACCTGCCGTCCCGCCCGCGCGAGCGCGGCGACCAGCGGAAACAGAGCGGCCTGTTGCAGCAGCGGCTCCCCGCCGGTCACGACCACACGGGTCACCGGCGAGTCCAGAGCCCAGCCGAGCAACGTGCGCTGGCTCAGCCGCTCGCTATGCGCGTCCACGTCGAACCGGTTCCTGTCCCACGTATGCGGCTCGTCGCACCACGCACACGACAGGTTGCACGCCGACAGCCGCACGAACAGCGCCCGCTGGCCGGCCGTCGGCCCCTCACCCTGAAACGTCGGACCGAACCGCTCCACGACCACAAGCCCACGCGACGTCGCGGCACGCGGCGGCGCACCCGCGGAAGCCCGCATCACCGCGACTCCCCGATCAAATACTCGGCCCAGCTCCTCGGCGTCTCCGACACCCGCACCGCCACAAGCCGGCCATGCACCCCGGGCTCCACCGTGGCCAGAAACCATCCGGCCAGATGCTGCGCGAGCGCCTCGCTGGTCGGCTCGACATCCAGCACCTCGTTCAGATCACGGTGATCGAACGACTCGGCGAGATAACGACCGGCGACGGCGAGATCACCGAAATCGGTGACGAACCCCGGCCCGGCCAGCTCCGAGGATTCCAGCACGAACTCCACCGTGTACGTGTGGCCATGAACGCGGGAGCACTTGTGGTCGGCAGGCAGGCTCGGCAGGTGGTGCGCGGCATCGAAGGTGAACCGTTTCCCAATCCGAAAGGTCGCCGCACCGGATATCTGACTTTCGATCACTGCGCGCTCCATCCTCACCCTCCAAGAATCCCGGCCGCGACACACAGCCATGTCGCGGGCCAGCACTATCCGAGTGGAGAACTGTCGCAGCATGCGTCAGCTGCTCCATCGCCGGAATCACAGGAAGACCAGCATGGCGATGTGCGCCTGCCTCGGTCATTCCCTGGACCACGAAGAAGTCGTTCCCCGCTCCGCGAGGTCCTGACCAGGGAGAATGGCAACCCGGCGGTCGATGACTTCGCGGCAAGCGGTGACGACGCAAGCGTCGCTACCGCAGGGGTTGCGGCGCAGCAGATGTGACGACACGCGGCGCGGCCGCATCTTCTGGGCTCGACGGTTCAGAACTCTTCGCTTCTGCGCCCGCTCCCCGTCGTCGATACGGTAGTGGCAAGGTTTGAAATGAGCGCACCCTGGGTCGACGATCGAAATCTCCAGGGCTCACGCCAGGTCGGATCGGGCGTTGAGCGAGACTAGTCGGACGACTCGACTCGACGGTTTACCTAGCGCAAGTGCGGGCCGATGGTCCGATGTCTGGCTATGTCAGAAGAAAGGCGCGACCCTGGCAGGGGTGTCAAAGTGGTTCCGCGCTGTGGGCTTGGGCGATGGTGTCGATGCGCCGCGCGAGATCGAAGTCAGCCGCGGTGATCCGATGCCCGGCGTCGTGCGTGGTGATCCCGAAGCGGATGCTGTCCCAGCGCAGGTCGATGTCCGCGTGGTGACCGATGAGCCGCTCGATGTCGGCGACGTGCACGATCAGGGCGACTCCGCCGTGGTAGCGGATGCGGAAGGACTTGGTGATCTCCTGGCCGACGCGGGTCCAGCCGGGTAGTTCGCGCAGCCGGGCCTCGATCTCGTCGTCGGCCAAGGGCACGGGAATATCCGGCACGTCGGGTCTCCTTTAGAGCACGAAGATCTCGTCGAGGTCGCGGCCGACGGCCGTGCCCTTCCAGGCTTCTGCGGCCTGCCGTAGGCCGGCCGGCTCACGGCGAATCCGCACCGATCCAGTTTCCATCGAGGTCCGCCGCGAGCGGCGGGCGAACTCGACCGCGATCTCGTCGTGCGACATCCCCACAGCACGCATCCGCGCCCGCAACTCCTCCTGCTCCGCCCGCTGGCCGACCTTGCTCATGACGACACCGCACTTCCTCTCCGACCCGAGGGGTGATCTCTCATCCGTCTCGCCTCAAAACGAACCGTTCCACGGTTGCCGTGTGGTAGCGAGCGGCGTCCAAGAGCTAAGGCATGCTGAAGCCGGGCAGCCAACAATGATCTTCTTGGTCGTGCGGTAGGAGGTCCAGCGGCCATGCTGGGTTACACGGCAGCCATAGACCTGTCTATGGCTGATCAGACGATGCCAGTCGAGGTCCTCGCCGTGCTCGGCGCTGGTCTGGCTCTGGTCCGCCTGTCCGAGCAAAGCCAGGATTACAGGTGTCGCTGTCGCGCTGCCCCGGTTGGCCAGATGACCTGGACGGCGCGGTCGTTTGCTTGGGCACGAGCGACGACGGCAGCTGTGCCACCCTGGTCCACGGCGGCCTGGCCGTCCCAGACCGCGATGAGTAGATCGACGGTGTCGAGGAGCGCCTCGTTCGCCGCCTCGTACGCGGCCCGATCGGAGACCTCGTGCGGCAGGACCCGCACGGTGGCAGCCCGGCGGACGAGGTCGTCGAACAGCGGGGCGTGGTCGGGTTTGACCTTCCTCGCACGGTAGTCAGCGGCAGGAATGATCACTTCGAGTGCGCCGCCGATGTCCAGGACGACGTCGGCGAAGATGCTGTCGGCGCCGGCCGCGATGCAGCTGACACCGGTCAGGTCCGGCGCGTACGGCAGGAGAACCACGGTGAGAGCGGCCCGGACGAGGGGGACGGTCGCGGGAGTGAGGTCCATGTGGCCGGTGACACCGATGCGGGTCAAGTCCTGACCTTCCTCACGTCTCATATCCGGGCCGCCGTGTCTTCGACCCGAAGCATGGGTTCGATCCTCCCGCACAGCTCGGCGATAGGGCGGGCGGATGTCCTGGTCTCGGCGTGCCGATAGAACTGGCCGAGTTTGACCCGGACGCGGCTGGACCGGGTCTGCTCGACCGTCGTCACGGCGGCGTGACCCAGCCGTGCCGCCTCGTCAAACTCGCCCTGCACCAGTCTGATCTCGGCGTGCCCGAGCTGATCAAGAGCGGTACTGCGGACGCTGCCGACGCCCCGAGCCCGGACGGCCTGGCTCAACCAGGTGGCTGCCTCGTCGGCATACTCGGGCGCCTGGTGCGCGACGTCGAGGAGACGACCTCCGGTGACGCCGGCCAGTTCCGCCTGGTCGAAGTAGGAGATCCAGTGCGGTTCAACGCCCGGGTCGACGTCGCGGAGAGCGTCCTGCGCCCGGCCTGTCACGCGCTGGAAGGCGGAGAGCCGACCTTGCTGGGCGTAGGCCCATGCCTCGCGCGTGAACAGCATCGCACGCACCGCCGGAGTCGCCCGAGCACCAGCGACGTCCTGCGCGAGGCGGACGAGCTCAAGTCCTTCGGTCGTACGGCCGAGATAGAACTGCTGCCGCGCCATGCCAGCGAGGATGTTCGCGCAGAACACGGGATCGTCAGCCGCCTTGGCCGATCGAAGAGCGAGCAGGTAGTAACGCTGAGCGATCCCCCCTTGCCCCGAGTCCCAGGACATCGTCGCGGCGGTCTCAGCAAGATCGGCCATCACGCCGTGCAGCCGCCGGGTGAGATTCTGCGGATGCGAGAAGTCGCGAAGCTCATCCGCGATCTCAGCGAGCTGACCCACGACCGCCTTCCGTCGAAGGCCACCGCCGAACTGGTTGTCCCAGGCCCGAAAGGTTCGCGCGGCCAGCTCGATCTGCTCGATCTCCTCATCGCCGACGCCTGCGGTGCGACGCTGCCCGGCGGGCGGCTCGATGGCATGTAGCCAGCGCTCCGCCCCCTCAAGCAGAGCAGCGCCGACGATCACGTCCGCCATCGCGCGAGCCGCCTCGCGGCGATCAAGGGAGAGATCATCTCTGGCGATCTTATTCACCGCCTCTGTCGTCGATACCGTTTCCCATCCCATGAAATCTGTCGTTGCCTCGGGAAGGCGGCCGATGGGACTCGTGCACAGTTCCACCAGCGATCGAGTCTCCCGGGCGGTGGGCTCCGCCATGGCGCCGGCATCGGTTCTGTCGCTCTGGCGCCTCGTCTGTCCCGACAGTTCTACCGGCTGCGGCCGTGCGGTTTTCGACGTCTTGTCGATGAGGAGCAGGTCGGCGGGGTCGAAATGTTCGCGGTCGTCAAGGTCGATCAGGTTGTGGATGCTGGTGTCGTAGACCTCGGCGAGCAGGGCGAGGATCTGGGGGGTGGGTCGGCGGCGGTTGTTCGGCAACGGCCAGTTCTCCAGCTCCGACAGCTTCGGTGCGGTCATGGGCGCGGCGCCGTGGGGGTCGAGGCCGACGTGGACGGCGTGGGTGTTGATGTGGTTGGCGGCCTGCTGCTGGGTCCAACCGTGCGCGACGCGGTGGGCAGCGCGTGGGCGCAGCCGGTAGCGCCGGCCGAACTCGATCGCGATCTCGTCGTGGCTCATCCCGACCGCGCGCATCCGCGCCCGCAACTCGTCCTGTTCAACACGCTGACTGGGTCTGGGCATGAGACAGCCTCCTTCCATCGGGACTTGGGCGCCGCCGTCCAGAATGATGCGCGGGTCGAGGCGCAGCAGCGTCGTGGGATAGGCGCATGGTCACGATGGGTCCTCTGGCGCGGAGATCTCACCGGCGGGCCGACGCGCTGGCAGGGAATTGAGAACGGGACGCCAGGCGAAGGAGGTGGTGCCGTCGGGGGGCCCGATCGCGTTGGTCGGCAGGACGGTGAAGCCGTAG
>NZ_CDWWEW010000303.1:0-6382 GCF_977966315.1 Frankia sp. CeRuru1 | reverse complement strand
AGAAGATCCTCATCGAACGCAGTGAGGACACCTCACGCCGCGCCGCCAACCCTTCCGACTACTACCTGACCGGCCGGATGCGCTGCCCCCAGTGCGGCAAAGCCGTCATCGGCACCCGCGCGACCGGCCGCAACCACACCTACCGCTACTACACCTGCCGGACACGCAACCGCTACGACAGCGACCAGTGCGACGCGCCCCGCCTCGACGCCGACGCCGTCGACAGCGCAGTCCTCGCCGCGCTCGTCAGCTTCTACCGCGACCACCAGCAGCTCATCGCCGACGCCGTCGCCAACGCCCAGCGTCGCCACCGCAACGCCCGCTCCGACCGCACCGACGAACTCACCGCCATCGAAACCGAACTCACCCAGACCGACCAGGCCATCGACCGCTACCTGGGCTCCTTCGAGCGGGGTACCCTCGACGAAGAGATCCTCGCCACCCGGCTCGAAGCCCTGCGCACCAAGCAGAAGCAGCTCCGCCACCGGCAGGCCGAACTCACCGAAGAGATCGACGACGAACCGGTCATGCCGGCCCGTTCCACTCTCCGCGCGGTCGTCAAGCACATCGAGACGATCATCGAGACAGGTGACGACCTCCGACGCAAGGCCCTCATCGAAGCCCTCGTCGCCGAAGTAAAGATCACTGGACCGGACCGGCTCATACCGATCTTCAAGGTCCCCAGACCCAACACTCCAAGGGACACCGCCAACGTAGAGACTGGAGTCGCAGACCGACCCAAGCCGGCCAGACCAGCCGCACCCCCCGCCCCACGCCGGGGCGCCGCAGCCGTCCTACCAGCCACAACGCCCCCGAAAGGAGCGGTTCGCGCAATGCCCACATTGGTGGGGCGAGTGGGGCTCGAACCCACGACCGACGGAAACACCGTCGCAGCCACGACGTCCACACCGTCGGCGCACCGCCGGCACGGTGCCGCACGTGTCGTCGAGGTGTCACCCTGTTCCTGTGGACACACCGTCGATCCATCAGCCCAGCCAGCGCCGACTCACCGACAGCGACGATCCCGGGCCGAACGACGATCCCGAGCAGCTCCGGCTCTTCCACCGCTGGCGTGCGGCCCGGTCACCGTCGTCGGTGGTTCATCTCGACTCGGCCGGCGCGGCCCGCCCCAGTCGGGCCACGATCGCGGCCGAGACCGCGTACCTGGAGAGCGAGAGCGAACTCGGCGCGTACGCCGCCGAGGTGGAGGCAGGCAGCGGGCTCCACGCCACGCGGGCCAGGCTCGTCAGCCTAATGGGCCCGGGACTCGACGCTGATGACCTGAGCTTCCACCATTCGGCGAGCGCGGCTTTCGCCACCTTGCTGATGGCCTGGCGACTCCCCGCCGAGGCGAGGATCGGCGTGGTACCGAGCGAGTACGGGTCCAACATGCTCGTACTCGCCGCCCGGGCGCTGCGCACCGCGGTCTCGCTAGTCGATCTTCCCGTCGACGAGACCGGGGTCATCGACGTCGAGACCCTCGACCGGGCCGGAGTGGCCTGCGCCGATGCACCCGGGCGCATCGGTCTCGCCGACCTCGACCTCGTGGTGTTTCCGCAGGTGCCAAGCCAACGGGGCATCGTTCAGCCGGCGGCCGCGATCGGTGCGCGCTGCGCGGCCGAAGGCGTCCCCCTGGTACTCGACGTGGCGCAGTCCCTCGGCCAGGTCGAGGTGAGCCAGACCGCGGCCAGCGCCTATATCGGAACGTCGAGAAAATGGCTCTGCGGGCCACGAGGAGCAGGATTTCTCGCCGTCCGGAAAGGCAGCGTCGATCTTCTTGATATCGCCGTGCCGAGCCTGCACAGCGCACGCTTCGACCGCAACGACCGTCCGGTTCCTCTCCCCGGACTGGCCCGGCTCGGGATAGGCGAGGCGGCGACCGTGTCCCGCATCGGCCTGGGGCAGGCCGTCACGGAACTGATGGATTCCGGCCCGTCACTTGTCTTCGCCCGCATCGCACGGCTGGCCGGTCAGGGAAGGCACCTTCTCGACGGGGCCGGCGGCTGGCGGGTGCGCGAGGACCCAGATTCACCATGCGGCATCATCACCATGCAACCGCCCCCCGGCACCGATCCGGTGGCCGTCCGGGACCGGCTCTACCGAGAAGACCGGGTGCTCGCCAGTGCCATCCCCGTGGAGCGCTCCCGGGATCTCACCGGGCCGGTCCTCCGCGCGAGCGCGCACGTCTATACCGATCCGGCGGAGTTCGAAAGGCTGGCCATGGGGCTCAAGCGCATCGCCTACGATCGTTGACGTCTTGGCGGCCACCTGCCCGCAGGCCGACCAGCTCATCCGGGCGGCCAGCCCTGTCTTTCGGTCGATCGGTGACCGAGGGTTATCATGTTTCAGATCGTAGATCTGTCCCGGTCCTGTCAGCTCATCCTGGGCTGATGTTGCGGAACCGGAATGCGATAAATGCTGGTTCCTGGCGCAGCCGTTCGTAGCCAGTGGGGTCGCGGTCGCGAAGGGCGGGGATGGACTGCGGCTCGACGAGGCGGTCCAGTCTGACGCCCGACCAGCCAGCGCATCTTCGGCTATCGCCGCCCTCGTACGTGCCGCTAGCACCGCCGCCTCATGCCACAGCGTGCCCGCGCTACCGCCATCTGACCGAGTCGGCAGCGGACACCTGGTATATACTATCGATAGCTATCATAGGCGGGAGGCGTTGTGGCGGACACGGCGATCGCGAGGCTCTTCATGCACGGCAGGAGCCAGGCAGTGCGGCTCCCGAAGGAGTTCCGGCTGCCCGGTGACCGGGTGCGCGTCCGGCGCATGGGAGACGGCGTGCTGCTGGAGCCGATCGCGTCCGATGTCGATGCCTGGTTCACCGAGCTGGACCGTTTCGCGGACGTGCCGCTGTTCGAGGACGGCAGGAACCAGCCGCCGACGCCCGCCGGGGAGGACTTCTTCGGGTGAGCTACCTCCTGGACACCAACGCTGTGGTCGCGCTGCTGCGGAACAAGCCCGCCGGCGTGCGGGAACGGTACCGGGAGGCCGAAGCGTCCGAGGATTATCTCGCGCTCTCGTCGGTCGTCTTGTTCGAGCTGTGGTATGGCGTGGCGAAGAGCGCTCAGGTGCCGGAGAACACCGAGCGCCTGCGGATACTGCTCTCCGGTGACCTGGACCTGCTTGACTTCGATGACGAGGACGCCCGTACTGCCGGCGAGGTGCGCGCCGCCCTGGAGAAGGCCGGGACGCCGATTGGCGCCTACGATCTGTTGATCGCCGGGCAGGCACTGCGGCGCGGGCTGACAGTCGTTACGGCGAACACCTCGGAGTTCAGCCGGGTCACCGGCCTGAGCTGGGAGGACTGGACGAGCTAGCCGTCGTCGGCGCCCGCTGAATTTCACCGGCTCATGTCGGACAGGCGTGCCAGAACGTCTCCTACGCTGCGGAGCGAGGGATGACGCGGACGTCGAGGTCGGCGTCGAGTGCCTCGGCGAGCCGTTCCAGCACCGGGAGTGTCGGTACGGTGCCGCCGGCCTCGAACCGTGCCACCGCCGACTGCGTCATGCCCACCGCGCCGGCCAGCTCAGCCTGGCTCCAGGCGCGCCGCTGGCGCAGCGCCCATTGCCCGCGCCGACGCCGACGAACTCGCCACGAGCCGCTAGCACGTCCGAGCAGCGCTCGGACGTGGACGGCCGATGATCTATGATCGTCTTCTGATGGACGTGTCCCCTCGTGACACTCGCCACGCTGGGCCCTCCCTATGCTCCACCAGCCACCCGGTGGGGATCTGCTGAAATGGTTGGCGTCGCTGGGTGCGGTGTCCCCGACGCACCCAGCGATCGGTGGGGCCCCCGCGCTCCGCCAGCGGGCACCAACGCCCGTACGGCCTGACGAGGTCTGTCGCCTCGTGGCCGGCAAGTCCGGGAGAACGACTGGACCAGCATGAGCGTAGCGAACGGAACTGCAGTACCCGCAGTACCTGGCGCCATCACCGTGGCGGCAGTGGACGATCACCCGATCGTGCTTCGCGGCCTCGCGGACCTCCTTCACGACGTCGAGGACTTCAGGCTGATCGGCACCGCTCACTCCATCGAAGCCCTGCTGGCCGGCCCGGGGCACGGCGCCCAGGTGATCCTGCTCGATCTCGATCTCGGCGATGGCACCGCGCCGCCCCATAACATCCAGCGGCTGCTCGCGGTGGACCGCGCGGTCGTGGTTTTCAGCGCCGCGGCGGCTCCCGCGACGGTTCGCGACGCGATGCGCGCCGGCGCGTCGGGCTTCGTCCCGAAGACCGACGACATCGAGGATCTGGCCACCGCGATCCGCGCCGCCGCCGCGGGAACAGGGTGGATCTCGCCGCAGCTGGCATTCCTGCTGCTCACCGATGACGCCCCGGACAAACCGGGCCTGTCACCCAAAGAAGTAGAAGCACTGCGTCTCTATGCGACCGGAATGCCCATGAAGACGGTTGCCCACAAGATGAACGTCTCCCCGGAAACGGCGAAGCAGTACATCGATCGGGTCCGATCGAAGTACCGCAAGGCCGGGCGGGACGCGAGCACCAAGGTCGACCTCTACAAACTCGCAGTGGAAGACGGCCATCTCAATCCCGGTGCCGAGGGAACGGCCTGACCCCGCCACCAGAGTGATCACGAGGACGTGGACCCGGCGCGCGCCCTCACGCCACCACCCGCACAGCGGGAGAGCGCGCGCCCGATCAAGGAACGGAACACCTCGACGGACATCCCCTGGCCCGGCGGCCTGTCCTCCCTGCGTCCCCTTGACTCCCCCGTGTCTCCTTGACCAGGAACATCCTCGCGGACAATGACGATTCGGTCATGACCCACATCCACCGAATCCGTTGTCCCCCAGCAAGGGGTCAGCGGAAGGACGTGGGAGCACGACCGCCGGGACCGGATCGATGCGGACGGGTCACCCTCGAGGGGGCTTCGTCCTCGGCTGGAGCAGCACCGCCCCGATCAGGGCGAGGAGGCCGGCGCCGAGGCACACCGTGATCCCCGCCTGTGGACGGATCGAGATCGCATCCGCGGAAATCGCGCGGAACGAGGCGAGGGTCGGCGGCCCGTAGATGCGGTCCAGAGCGGTGATGATCACGATCAGGACCGCGATGATTCGGGCGAGGACGACGTCGATCGCACCGGCAAGCGGCCGACGCACCAACCGTCCCACCCCGATGGCACCGAGCATGACCGCCAGGACACCGATGGTGCGCCCGTCTCCGACCACGAGACCGCTGAAGGTACGTGTCTCGTCGCCGCTGGACATCTCGCTCCACGGCAGGACGGAGCCGATGCCGGCTCCGACGGCCGCCAGCACCACCATCAGCGCGGCGACCGGCCGGGACGGGGCGACCGGCCGGAGCGCGATGATCGGTGGGAAATCGGGACTTTCCACGGCCTCATCGGCACGCCGGGCCGCAAAACCGCCGTTCGCCGGGGCCGAACCGGCGAGGTGGTCGCGAGACGCGGACGGCCTCGGCTGTTCGGACGGCCTCGGCTGTTCGGCCGGCCTTGGTTGTTCGGCCGGCCTTGGTTGTTCGGCCGGCGTCGACGGACGATGCGTCTCGGGCAAGGCCTGCGGACGCGGGACAACCGGCCGCGGCCCCGGGTCAGCACGCCGTTCCTGATCCTCCAGGTCATGGTCGTCACCCGCGCCCCGGTTCCGCCCGGGGTATGCCTGCAGCCGGCGGTCGAAGGCCGGGCCAGGATAGGAGTCGGGATAGGAATAGGCATCGGTCACCGGCTCGCCGCCCTGCCGCGCGCCGGAGACCGGTAGGGGCCACGCCTCGTCCCTCGTGCCGGAGGGCACCGGATCCGGCTCGGGATCGGGTCTGAGCTGTCGGCGCACCTGCATGGTCGGCGGGTCGGCAGAACGCGACGCCCGTGGACGACCACGATCATGATCGAGTACGTGGTCATCCCCGTCGGTACGGGCGAGCGGCCGACGCCCGGCCGCGGCCTCCAGGGGATCCCTTCCAGGTTCTCGATGATCCCGGACGGGAACGGGCGCCGGCACTCCTCGCGACCGAGGACCCTCCTCAACGCCGGGAACGGATGGCACCCTGGCGCCGGAACCGGCGGACCCGGCGGAGGTCCTCGAGACGTCGCGCTCGAACCACGCGGGTCGGGACGGTGCCGGTGCCGGCGTCGGTACCGACGCTGGCGTTGGCGTTGGCGGTCGAGCCTGGGACGGCGCCGGTGCCGGTGGTCGAGCCCGGGTCGGCGCCGGTGCCGGCAGCTGCGCGGAGGCCGGCGGTAGGGAGACCGGCGGTGGGGAGGCACTCGTACGGCCGGGCGTCGAACGCGCGGTTCCGGCCGAGCTGACCGGATCCCCCGTGCGACTCGGGGGAGGCGGTGCCGCGGGACTACCCGAACGGCTCGCGGCCGGTGGTGCCGCTGCCGGAGTGGGCGGG
>NZ_CDWWEW010000302.1:0-6399 GCF_977966315.1 Frankia sp. CeRuru1 | reverse complement strand
GTCCAGTACCGGGCGGCCCAGCGTTCGCCGTGGTCCCGGGTGGCAGCACCAACGTCTTCGCCCGCGCGCTAGGCTACTCTGCGTCACCGGTGGAGGCGACCGGCGAGCTGCTGCGCGCGCTCCGCGAGGGCCGCACCCGGCGGATCAGCCTCGGCCAGGCTCAGTACGGCGACGAACGGCGCTGGTTCACGTTCTGTTTCGGCATCGGTCTGGATGCCCAGGTCGTCGCGCGGGTCGAAGAGAAGCGTGGCGAGGGCAGGCGCAACACCGCCGGCCTGTTCCTGCGGACCGCGGCGGGTCAGATCCTCCACGGCACCGACCGCCGCGGTTCGCCCATCACCCTGACGACCACCGACGCCGGCTCGGCCCCCGACCCCGGGAGCACCGGCCCCGGGAGCACCGGCCCCGGGAGCACCGGCCCAGCGGGCAGGCGGGCCGAGGAGCACATCGCCTTCTGCATCGTCTGCAACACCCGCCCGTGGACCTACCTCAACTCCCGTCCCGTCCTCGCCTGCCCGGACGCGTCCTTCGACACCGGTCTGGACCTCCTCGCGCTGCGGCGGGTGCGGTTGCCCAGCGTGCTGTGGGCCGCCTCGCGGATACTCACCGACGGCGAGGGTCCGCGCGGTCGCAACGTGGTGCGCCGCCACGACACGTCGTCGATTCGCTTCTCCACGGACACACCCCTGCCGGTGCAGATGGACGGCGAGTATCTCGGGATGTTCTCCGAGGTGCTGCTGACCCACCATCCGCACGCGCTGCGCGTCGTCGCCTGACGGCTGCCCGCCCGGGAGAATGTCCGCTCAGGCGTCGAGCGCCGTGGTGGGGGTCCCGTCCGGCCGGGACAGTGCCTGGCGGATCTCCACGGGGTCGTCGCAGATCGCCCCGGTGACGCCCGCGTCGCGGATCCGCCGGGCGTCCTCGACGCTGGTCACCGTCCAGGTGATCAGCCGGACGCCGGCCTCGCGCGCCCGTCCAGCCGCGTCGGAGGTGCCGAGCACCGCGCTGGTGTGCACATGCAGTTCGGTGTGGCCCGCCGACCGTGCGTAGGCGAGGCCGCCGCTCACCGACATCCGGGGCATGGTGAGGAACGCCGTCGTGACCGCGAGGCCGGCGTCACGCACCGCCTCGATGGCGAACCAGTCGAACGACGACACCGTGATGCCGCCGGCACCGGCGTCGAGGTCGGCGGCGTCCGGCCGGCGGCCGGCCCATCCCCGGGCCCGCAGCGTCTCGGCGAGCCGGCGCGCGGTCTGCTCCCGGGGTGCGTCGAAGTCCGGCTGCCCGGGCTGGTTCTTGATCTCACAGATGAGCCGACCGCGACCATCCCACACGTCAAGGATCTCATCGAGCAGGGGAATGCCCCGGGCCCGCAGCGCCGCCGTGGTCTGCCGGATCACCGCCCGGCCGGCGGGGCGGGACAGCCGCGCGTCGTGCACGCAGACCAGGTCGCCGTCCGCGCTGCGCCGCACGTCGACCTCGACACCGTCGGCGCCCACCCGCAACGCGGCATCCACCGCCTCGACCGTGTTCTCCGGGCCGGGAACCCTGCTGCCACGATGACCGAGAACCTCCATGCTCCAACCCTGCCATCTCCGGCGGCGCGAGCGGGTCAGATCGGGCCGGGATGACGGCGCACACCGGCGCCGGAGCAGCCCTCAGACAGCCCTCGGGCAGCCCCCGGACAGCACAGAACGGATCCATGACCGACTGGCCTGACATCGGCGGCTTGATCGCCGAGGATCCGGGCCGCCCACCGGCCGCACCGGTAACGATCGGTGCGACGGAGTGTGACATCCCCTGGCAATCGGGGCTCCCGTGACACGTCGGCCAGCTAAGGAGACGGTCGCCCCCCGTGGTCCGCCTGTGTCCCTGCCGGACAAGTGCAGGCCAGCCAGGCTGTGAAGAGGCTTGCAGGTTCTTGCGCCGTTGCCTGTTCGGGTGGGAGGGTGGCGAATGTCCGAGGTGGATGCACGTGCACCCGGGCTCACCGACACCCGGCAACCCGCTCTACGGCCCGCCGCCGAGGCCGAGCAGACATCCTGCTCAATTTATTTTCACCTCGGCACAACCGTAGCGGCTCACAAAGCGTCTCATGTGCAGTGTGGCCCGAGACGAGAGAGGGAGTTGTACGCATGGACTGGCGCCACAGAGCGCTCTGCCGTGACGAGGATCCCGAGCTCTTCTTCCCGATCGGTACAACCGGTCCGGCGGAACGCCAGGTCGAAGAGGCAAAGGCCGTTTGCGCGCGGTGCGCAGTCACGAGTGACTGCCTCAACTGGGCACTGGACACCGGGCAGGACTCCGGTGTCTGGGGCGGGATGAGCGAGGACGAACGCCGGGCGCTTAAGCGCCAGGTCCGACTCCGGGTTCGAACCGCCTGACCGCAAGACCGTCCCCGACGGCGGGCCGACAGCGCCCGAGGAACCGGCACCACGTCCCGGGTCCGAACAACAACACCCGCTCGCGGCAGGCCCTGCCCGCCGGAACCGGCACCACCGGATCCACCGGCGGACCACAGTGGTCGCCGCATGAGATCATGCCACAACCCGTACCGCAGCACGGGGGTAGCTGGCAGCAGCATCGGCCGTTCTGTCCGCGCGCCCGCCGCAGCAATGCGGCGCGACGCGGACGGGGCGGCCGTAATGTTTTCTGCCCCCGACCGCGCCTCCCGGCGATCGGGCCCGCTCAGGCGAACCACCGCCCGGGACGCTCCCGACCCGGGCCCCCACGAGCACGCCACATCGGCACGACGGCACGACGGCCATGGACGAGGGACACATCTTGGGGGATACCCCCTCCCGGGCACCCTAAACACTCAACTTTCAGAAAGTGGGATCGACAGGAGCGCCTCCGTCCCGCACTCTGGACCGGCTTGGAGCCGGATAGTGCCGTGCATCTCGCCCAGCACCAGCTGGCGGACGATCTGCAACCCCAGCCTTGGCGAGTGCTCGAGCTGGAAGTCCTCGGGCAGCCCGGCACCGTCGTCGGCCACGACAACATCAAGCCGGTCTGCCAGGCGGCTGACCCGGATCTCGATGGAACCCGCCGAACCGTCGAACGCATGTTCTACAGCATTCTGTAGAAGTTCGGAAAGCACAAGAGCCAACGGGGTGGCGAGTTCGCCGGGAAGCCGCCCGAACGACCCGGTCCGGCGGGTGTTCGCCCGAGCCCCGGTGGAGGCCAGATCCACCGTGACCGAGGTGATCTGGTCGGCGATCTCGTCGAACGGCACGCTCTCCCCCAGGCTCTGGGACAGCGTCTCGTGCACGACCGCGATCGAGGTGACCCGGCGCACCGACTCTCGCAGCGCCGAGCGCGCCTCGTCGGCCTTCGTCCGCCGCATCTGCAACCGCAGCAGGGCGGCTACGGTCTGTAGATTGTTCTTGACCCTGTGATGAATCTCACGGATCGTCGCGTCCTTACTCAGCAGCAGCGCCTCGCGGCGACGCAGCTCGGAGACGTCCCGGACGAGTACCAGCACCTCCCGGGTCGCCCCGGGGAAGAGCGGGATCGCCCGCAGGAGCACCACCGTGCTCCCGACCGCGGCTTCCACCTCCACCGGCCGACGCCGGCCGAGCGCGTGCCAGACCGCCGGGGTCGCGGCGGACAGGTTCAGCGCCCGGTGCACGGAGCGGAGGTCCTCGCCCGTGACATTGCCGGTGTAGCCGAGCCTGCGGTACGCCGAGAGCGCGTTCGGGCTCGCGAAGATCACCTTTCCGGCGCCGTCGAGCCGCATCATGCCATCGCCCACCCGGGGGGACTCGGGAAGCTCCGCCGAGCTGCCGCGGAACGGAAAGGCGCCCTCGGCGATCATCAGGGCCAGGTTGTTGGCACCCTGCAGATAAGCCGACTCCAGCGCGCTCGGCGTCCGGGTGGTCGCGAGGTTGGTGTCCCGGGCGAGGACGGCGATCACCTCGTCACCCCGCCGGACCGGGATCGCCTCGGTCCGCACCGGGACCCCGCCGTCCCACTCGGGCTCGCCCTCCCGCGCGATCCGGTGTTCCCGCCAGGCGTTCTGGACCACCCAGCGATTGATCACGACGCTGCCGACCTCGTCGTTGTGGTACGCGGTCGGACCGGTGGTGGGACGGACCTGGGCCACGACGAGGAATTCGGCTCCGCTGGCGTGGCCGCCCCGACTGGCCCCCGAGCCGGAGCGGACAGGCACGAGCAGCAACAGATCAGCGAAGGAGAGGTCGGCGAGCAGAGCCCAGTCCGCGACGAGCGCGTGCAGGTGGTCGATGTCGTCGTCGCTGAGATCCGTGCTCGCGCGCAGCATGTCGGCGAGGGTTCCCACGGCTCGCAGACTGCCAGACCGGCTGGGTTCGTGAGGTGGCGGGCACCCCATCACAGTGGTCGATACCCGTACGCTGGCCGTTGTGACCGTCGATGATGCCGCGGCGGCCGCGCCGCTCGCCTGGCTCGCGGGCCACGCCCGGGCCCGGGTCGCCGCCGGGCTGCGCCGCGAGCTACGCCCGCGGGGCGGCCCGGACAAGCCGGGCGCGGGCGTGCTCGTCGATCTCGCGGGCAACGACTACCTCGGGCTCGGTCGTCATCCGGTGGTCGTCGACGGCGGGATCCGCGCCCTGCGCGCCTGGGGTGCCGGGGCCACCGGGAGCCGGCTCGTGACCGGGACGACCGCGTTGCACGGGGAGCTGGAGAACGCGCTCGCCGCGCACGCCGGATTCGCCTCGGCCCTGGTCTTCTCCTCCGGCTACACGGCGAACCTCGCGGTGGTCACCGCCCTGGCCGGCCCCGGCGACCTGGTCGTCTCGGACGCGCTGAACCACGCCTCGATCGTGGACGCCTGCCGGCTGTCCCGGGCGGACGTCGTCGTGACGCCGCATGCCGATGTGGCCGCGGTCGCGGCGGCCCTCGCTGGACGCCCCTGGCGGCGGGCACTCGTCGTGACCGAGTCGGTGTTCTCCGCGGACGGCGATCTCGCCCCGCTGACCGAACTGCACGCGGCCGCCCGGGCCCACGGAGCGGTCCTGGTCGTCGACGAGGCCCATGCGCTCGGGGTGGTCGGGCCCGCCGGTCGTGGGGCACTCGCCGCCACAGGCCTCGCCGGGAAGCCGGATGTGGTGGCGACGGCCACCCTGTCCAAGGCGCTGGGCAGCCAGGGCGGTGCGGTGCTGGGCGGGGTGGCCGTGCGCGATCACCTCATCGACACCGCCCGCAGCTTCATCTTCGACACCGGCCTCGCCCCGGCGAACGTGGGCGCCGCGCTGGCCGCCCTGGAGTTTCTGGGGGCCCACCCGGAGCTGCCCAGCACCGTCCGGCGCCGGGCCCGTCAGCTCGCCGACCTGACCGGCGCGCCGGATCCCGCCGGGGCCGCCGTCTCGGTGATCATTGGGGATCCCGAACCCGCGACCGCGGCCGCGGCGACCTGCCGCGGGCACGGGGTGGCCGTCGGCTGCTTCCGGCCACCGACGGTGCCGGTCGGGACCAGCCGGCTGCGCCTCGCCGCCCGGGCCGATCTCACCGATGCCGACCTCGCGATCGTCACCGACGCGCTGGCCGCCGCCGGGGTCCTGGCCCGATGACGGTCCTAGCCCGATGACGGTCCTAGCCCGATGACGGTCCTGGTGGTGACCGGGACCGGCACCGGGGTCGGCAAGACGGTGGTGACGGCCGCGGTCGGCGCGCTCGCGCACGACCGACGCCGCGCGGTCGCGGTGGTGAAACCGGCCCAGACCGGTGTCGGCCCCGGCGAGCTGGGTGACGTCGACCTCGTCCGCGATCTGACCGGGATTACCGACGTCCACGAGCTGGCCCGCTACCCCGACCCGCTCGCTCCGGCCACCGCCGCCCGCAGGTCCGGGCACCGGGCCGTCGACCTCGACGAGCTCGCCGCCCGGATCGGCACACTCGCCGACAGCCGCGATCTCGTCCTCGTCGAGGGCGCCGGCGGCCTGCTGGTCCGCTACGACGCGGGCGGCGCCACCCTCGCCGACCTGGCCCGGGTGCTGCGGGCGCCAGTGCTCGTCGTGACCGCCGCGGGCCTAGGCGCTCTGAACGACACGGCGCTGACCCTGGAGGCGCTGGCGCACCGCGGCCTGGACCTCGTCGGTGTGGTGGTCGGGTCCTGGCCGGCCGAACCGGACCTGGCCTGCCGGTGCAACCTCACCGACCTGGAAAGCCTGGCCGCCCGGCCGCTGGCCGGCGTCCTCCCGGCGGGAGCCGGCCTGCTGGCCCAGCCCGAGTTCCTGGCCGTGGCGCGTGCCTCGCTGCAACCGGCACTGGGCGGCACGTTCCATGCCCAGGAGTTCAGGGCTCGCTACGAGACATAACCACCATGCTCGATGGTGTTCGGGGCTCGATGGTGTTCGGGAATCCGGCCCCACATCCGCGCGCCGGTTCGACAATGGGTGCGCATGCACCTGGGTGCATGCG
>NZ_CDWWEW010000301.1:0-6414 GCF_977966315.1 Frankia sp. CeRuru1 | reverse complement strand
CCCATGCCCGCCATGCCCACGCCCGCCATGCCCACGCCCGCCGTCTCCCGTCCCGTCGCCGTCCCCGTTCCCACCGACCTGGTCGTCGTCGGCGCCGAACTGGTCGCGACCGTGGACGCCGACCGCCGGGAGATCCGCGGCGGGTGGGTCGCGGTGACGAACGGCCTGGTCAGCGCCCTCGGCGGTCCCGACGAGCCACCGCCTCCCGCCGTGCGCACGCTGCGGGCGGATGGCTGCCTGATCACTCCCGGCCTGGTGAACACGCATCACCACATGTACCAGAACCTCACCCGCGCGTTCGCTCCGGCCCTGAACGGCACGCTGTTCACCTGGCTGTCGACCCTGTACCCGCTGTGGTCCCGGCTGGACGAGGATGCCGTGCACGTCTCCGCCTACGTCGGGCTCACCGAGCTCGCCCTCGGCGGTTGCACGACGACCACGGACCACCTGTACGTGCATCCGCGCGGCGGCGGGGACCTCGTCTCCGCCGAGATCGCCGCGGCGACGGCACTGGGCCTGCGCTTCCATCCCACTCGCGGATCGATGTCGCTGTCGGTGAAGGACGGCGGACTGCCGCCCGACTCGGTGGTGCAGGACGACGCCGAGATCCTCGCCGAGTCGGCCCGGCTGGTGGCCCGTCATCACGACCCCTCGCCGGGCGCCATGGTGCGGATCGCCCTGGCGCCCTGCTCACCGTTCTCGGTCAGCCCGGAGCTGATGCGGGCCACGGCGGAGCTCGCCGAGTCGCTCGACGTGCGGCTGCACACGCATCTCGCCGAGGACCCCGAAGAGGACGAGTACTGCCTCGCGCGGTTCGGCCGGCGTCCCATCGACCAGTTCGCCGAGGTCGGCTGGGGCGGCGACCGGGCCTGGGTGGCGCACTGCATCCGCCCGAACCCCGCTGAGGTGGCCCGGCTGGGCGCCTGGGGCACCGGGGTCGCGCACTGCCCGAGCAGCAACATGATCCTTGGCGGTGGGCTCGCCCCGGTCGCGGAGCTGCGTGCGGCGGGGGTACCGGTGGGACTGGGCTGTGACGGCTCGTCGTCGGCGGACTCGGCGTCGCTGTGGCTGGAGGCCCGCACGGCGATGCTGCTCGGCCGGCTGCGGCACGGCGCCGCGGCGATGTCGGCCCGGGACGCGCTGGAGATCGCCACCCGGGGCGGGGCCGGCTGCCTCGGCCGGGCCGGGGAGATCGGCGAGCTGTCCGTCGGAGCGGTGGGCGATCTGGTGGCATGGCCCCTCGACGGCGTCGGCTTCGCCGGGGCGCTGTCCGATCCCGTCGAGGCGTGGCTGCGCTGCGGCCCGGTCGCCGCCCGCCACACGGTGGTCGCGGGCCGCGCGGTCGTCCTGGACGGCCATCCGGTGCATCCCGACCTGTCGGCGATGCTCGCCCGCCACCGTGAGCTCGCCGCCGGCATGCAGGCTGCCTTCGACGATGCCGGAATCGCTGATGCCGGAATCGCTCCCGGTGCCGGGCGGGCCGCGAGTACGACCGGAGCCAGGGCGGCCGGGGCCCGGTGAACGCCGACAAGACCGACCCTGGTGGGATACCTCCGCGGGGTGTTTGATACAAAGCAACAGGTCAGTTCGGGTCGGTTGGCGACGTCACCCATTCGACCCCGGCGATGGCGTTTTGGCGACACCCGCCGGGACGTCACCCCGAGCAGCCGCCGCCGGTGCCGCGCGTCGACCCCCCCGATCGACACGCATCGCACCGGCGGCGGCCTCGACCGGGTGACCTGAACCGGCCCGGTGGTGGCACCCGTGGCGCTACGCGGGACGGGGACCGTTCCAGTCGACGAGCTGGACGATCACTCCGTTGGGGTCACGGACCTGGAAGGCTCGCTCACCCCACTCCTCGGCGGTCAGCGGCATGGTGATCGTCACCTCTTCGTCCCGCAAACGGGCCAGTTCACCCTCCAGGTCCTCGACAACGAAGGCGAGGATGAGTCCGGCCGCGCGCTCGTCGCGCTGGCCCGCCGGCAGCGTGGGCAGCCCGCGACGCAGGAAGATGACGTTCAGACCGGCGTCGTCGCGGGTCAGGGAGGCGAAGCCGTCGGCGGCCATCTCCTCCCGGAAGCCGAAGTGCTCGGCGAGGAAGGCACTGGACGCGGCGACGTCGTCGACGTTCAGCGACACGGCGGAGGAGGTGATTCTCACGAACGCGCTCCCGGTTATGACGGCAACGGAATGATCAGGTCGGATCACAGTAGATCTTGTACATAGTACATTGTACTTAGTATTGAATGAGAGTGATGTCGCGTGCCCAGCGAGAGGACCAGCACCGGCGACCCGGCCCGCACCCTGGCGCTGCTGTGGCGCGACTCCGCGGCCCCGGTCACACCCCACCGCGGTCCCGCCCGCGGGCTGAGCGTGGACGCCGTGGTGGACGCGGCGATCGACCTGGCGGACCGCGAGGGCCTGGCGGCCGTGACCATGCGCCGGATGGCCCAGACCCTCGGAGTCGTCCCGATGACGCTGTACACCTACGTCCCCGGCAAGGCCGAACTGCTCGACCTGATGCTCGACACGGTGCATGCGCGGATGGAGCGTGCCGACACCGCCGGCCTGCCCTGGCGGCTACGCCTGAGCGCGGTCGCGCACGAGAACCGGGCGTTGTTCGACGCCCATCCCTGGGCGGCCACCGTCTCCACCCTGCGGCCTGCGCTCGGCCCCGGCTCCATCGGCAAGTACGAGCACGAGCTCGTCGCCCTCGACGGCCTCGGGCTCACCGACGTCGAGATGGATGACTGCCTGGCCTATCTGCTGTCCTTCGTCCAGGCGAACGCGCGAGCCACGATCGATGCGGGCGCCGCGCAGCGCGAGGGCGGCCTGGACGACGAGCAGTGGTGGAACAGCGCCGGCCCCCTGCTGGCCCGGGTGCTCGATCCGCGGGCCTATCCACTCGCCACCCGGGTCGGCACCGCGGCGGGCAGCGCGCACGGCAGCGCCCACGAACCCGACCACGCCTACCGCTTCGGACTCGACCGGGTCCTCGACGGCCTCGCCCCCCTGATCGACCGGGCCGGGACCGACCGCGGCCGCTGACCACGACAAGCCGGCATGGACAGGGCCCACGCGGACAGGGCCCACGCCGGCAGGACCCACGCCGGCAGGGGCATCCCGCCGAGGGAGGTATCCGGCGGTGTACGTGAGGCCGACACTGGGGGCATGCCGACGTTGCCGACCGATGTCGTCGCCCGTCTGACCGCCGCGCTCGCACCGATCGATACGGCGGTCATCGCTCGTCATCCCGGTGATCCGGGAACCCGTCAGCCGGTGCACACCTGCTACCTGCCCGCCGACCGGATGCGCCCGGACATCGTGCTGGTCTGGGGGGAGGCGGCCCGGGAGCTCCTGGCCGCCCACGGCACCGACCCGGCCAGGCTCGCCGCCGCCACCGGGGGCGACCCGGACCCGGTCATCGCCGAACCGGTCCACGCACACGTGCTGCACGCGCTGACCGTTGAACCGGTGCAGGATCTGCGGATCGACCTGGAGGACGGCTACGGCGTCCGGATGGACGACACCGAGGACGCCGACGCCGTCGCGGCGGCCGTCGCCCTGCGCGCCGCCGCGGCGGCGGACGCCCTGCCCGCGTCCTACGGCCTGCGGATGAAGTCGCTGGACCCGGCCGTCCGGGACCGGGGACTGCGCAGCCTGGACCTTTTCCTCACAGCGCTGGCCGGTGACGACGGCCCACCCGCCGGGTTGGTGCTGACCCTGCCCAAGGTGAGCGCCGCCGCGCAGGTCGCGGTCTTCGCCGATCTGCTCGCCGAACTGGAGCAACGCCTCGACATCGCCCCGGTGCCCTTCGAGGTGCAGGTGGAGACCCCGGCCGCGGTTCTCGCCCTGCCGGCGCTGGTCGAGACCGGTCTTGCGCTGGGCCCAGGACGCCTCGTCGGACTGCACGTCGGCACCTACGACTACTCGGCGGCTCTCGGCATCACCGCCGCACACCAGGCCAGCGACCATCCGGCGGTGGAGTACGCCACTACGCTGATGCAGCTCGTCACCGCCGGCACCGGAATCCGGGTCGCGGACGGGTCCTCGAACCTGCTGCCGATCGAGAGCCCGACGGACGCGACGGAGGGCACCGCAGCTACGGAGGGCACCGCGTCTGTCGAGGACACGGCGGGCCGAGGTGTCCACCGGGCGTGGCGGCGACACGCCGAGCTGGTGCGCCGCGCCTGGTACCGGGGCATCTACCAGGGCTGGGATCTGCATCCGGGTCAGTTGGTGAGCCGGCACGCGGCGGTGGCCGGCTGCCTGCTGGCCGGGCTCGACGAGGCGCTGGGCCGGCTTTCCTCCTACGCCACCGCGTACGCCACCGCCCGGCATCCGGGAGCGGTCGCCGACGAGCCGGCCACCGGCCGCGCGCTCGCCGGGCACGTCCTGCGGGCGCTCGACGCCGGCCTGCTGGACGACGCGAGCCTGACCGCGGCTGGTCTCGACCGGGTGACCGTCGACCGCTTCGGCGGCAGACCGGTCGCCGCGGGTTGACGACACCCAGCCATCCAGGGCGGTCAGCTCCCCCGATAGGTCGAATAACCGAACGGAGCGAGCAGCAACGGGACGTGATGATGATCCGCCGGGTCCTCGATCACGAACGCGATGGTCACCTCGGGAAAGAACGCCGAGCGGCTCGCGGTGTCGAAGACGAGCCGCCAGGGGCCTGGGATGGTCGCCGGCAGATCGGCTACCCGGCCGTCGTCGTCGGTGACGGCCTTGGTGACCGCGATCCAGCCCGTGGTCGTGCCGTCAAGGGTGCGCACCGCCCGTTCCAACCGGAGCGGCAGGCCGGCGGCTGGCCGCCCCGTGGCCGTGTCCAGGACATGGGTGGACAGGCTCACCACGCCTCCTCGGTCGCGTCCTCGGTCGCCGCGGCCCGGGTCCGGGCCTCGACCATCCCACCACCCGGGCTGACCATCCCGCCACACCGCTCCTGATCGACCGTGCCGGAGGACCGGCCCAGTGTGGTCGTGATCGACGAGGTTCCGTACCTGATGGAACGGGGCGACGCGTTCGAGGGTGTGCTGCAGCGTGCCTGGGACCGGGAACTGAGCCGGCGGCCCGTCCTGCTGGTGCTGATCGGTTCGGACCTGTCGATGATGGAGGCCTTGAGTTCGTACAGCCGACCGTTTCACCAGCGCGGGCAGGAGCTGGTCCTAGGGCCGCTCAATCCGGCGGAGGTGGGAGAGATGCTCGGCCTGGGCCCAGCGGAGGCGTTCGACGCCGCGCTGGTGACCGGGGGTCTGCCGCTAATCTGCGCCTCCTGGCGGCGGGTGACGACCTGTGGGAGTTCCTTAACGCGGAGTTGTCGAACCCGGTGTCGGCGCTGCTGGTGTCGGCGGAGCGGTCCCTGGCCGCGGAGTTCCCCGACTCGGCCAATGCCAGGGGCGTGCTCTCGGCGATCGGCAGCGGCGAACGGACGTTCACCAACATTGCCCGCGCCGCTGGAGGGCTCGCGCATACCAGTCTGACCCGGTCGATCGAGGTGCTGGCCGCCAAACTGATGGTGGTGGGGGAGCTACCTCTTTCGACACGGCCGTCGAAAGAGCGCCGGTACCGGGTCACCGATCCGTATCTGAGGTTCTGGCTGCGGTTCGTCGGCCCATATCTGCCCGAGATCGAGCGCCTGCGCGGAGACCTCACCGTCAGTCGGATCAGGGCGGGATGGACGAGTTGGCGCGGCCGAGCGATAGAACCGCTGCTGCGTCAGTCCCTCGCCCGCCTGCTCCCGGACGCGGTGCTGCCGTCGGCCCCGGCCGTCGGCGCCTACTGGAACCGCTCCAACACCGTCGAGATCGACGTCGTCGGCGCCGACCGGGAACCGGTCGCCAAGGAGCTGTACTTCCTCGGCTCTGTCAAATGGCTGGAACGCGCACCGTTCGATGACCGCGACTTGGCGGCATTGCAGAAACACCGGGCGGCGCTCACGAACCTTCCGCTGCCATTGGTCGCCATCAGTCGCAGCGGGGGTGCGGCCACCGGTCTCGCCGCATCCTACGGCCCAGCCGAACTCATCACCGCCTGGCAGCGAGGATGAAGCGAGGATAAGCAGTATTGCGCCACGGTCGTTCGGCCTAGGCGCCGGTGATCAGGCGCCGGTGATCAGGCGCCGGTGATCAGGCGCCGGTGATCAGGCGCCGGATGCGCAGGGCCGTGATCTCGGCCTGCTGACCGGCCGCGATGCGCAGCTCGTCCGCGGGATCGTTGTCCAGCCGTGCCCGTAGCAGGGCGAGCATCTCCTCCGCGTCGCGGCCCGCCGCTCGGACCAGGAAGATGTAGCCGAAGCGCTCCTCGTAGGCCGCGTTCCCCTGCTCGAAGGCCGCCCTGAGCTCCGCCGTTGCCCGGTCCATCGCCGCCTGCTCCCGTCGGGGGGCGTCGAGGGACACCACGGTCGCTCTCGCC
>NZ_CDWWEW010000300.1:5493-6954 GCF_977966315.1 Frankia sp. CeRuru1 | reverse complement strand
GGCCGCCTGAAAGCACGACTCCGGCCCATGCGCGGACTGAAACGCCTACGCTCCGTCCAAAGGATCAGTGCCGGGCACGCCTTGGTCCAGAACATCCGCCGCGGCCACTACGAACTCGGAACCGATACCCACCCGCACCTGCGGCTGACCGCCACGTTCACCGAGCTCGCCGCAGCCATCTGACCGCCAGCCGGCCCGGCCCGCTGGCATGCCCAGCTTCCCCACAATGCAACAGTGCCCCCTGAGGCAAGTAACGTAGGTACGTACCTACTGGGGAGGTGGTCGCAATGACCATGGTCTCGTCACGAGAGTTCAACCGCGACGTGAGCGCGGTCAAGCGAGCCGCCACCAGCGGACCGGTGATCATCACTGACCACGGTCGGCCGTCGCACGTCCTGCTATCGTTCGCTGACTACCAGCGGCTCACTGGCAGCGCAGGCAGCTTGAGCGACGCGTTCGTCCTGGACGAGGAGATCGACTTCGAGCCCGTCCGGCCGCGAGACTCGATACGCGAGGTCGACCTGTGAGCTTCCTGCTCGACACCAACGTCATCTCGGAGCTCCGCAAACCCGCCAAGCGAAGGGATGATCGATTCAACGCCTGGGCCGAGGCCCTGTCACCGTCGGACACCTTCCTCTCGGTCATCACCCTGCTGGAACTGCGCGCCGGTATTGAAAACAAGCGGCGGCAGGACGCCCGGCAGGCGGCCGTCCTGGACTCGTGGCTCGATCAGAACGTGCTCCCGGTCTACAGGGGCCGGCTGCTCGACGTCGACCGGGCCGTTGCCGACTCGGCAGCACGACTCCACGTGCCCGATCGGCGCCCAGCCCACGACGCCCTCATCGCCGCCACAGCCCATGTCCACAGCCTCACGCTCGTCACCCGCAACGAATCCGACTTCGCCCCCATGGGCACCCCGCTCGTCAACCCGTGGATCTCCCCGAGGCGGTGACGGCCCGGACGCCCGGGTCAGTCCCAGTCACCCTCGCGGGTGCGGGTGGGCTGCCGCGGGAGGCCGAGACGCAGAGGGTACGGCGCTACGCTGGTTCGGCGGGGATCAGGTCTGTTGGATCATCTGAAGGAGGTGTGCCATCACTGCGGGGATGATCCCTCCCGCCTGGATGCACCAACAGATCACGGCGGAGGAATACGACTCCTGGTCCGAGGAGCAGTGCGCGGGCATCGAGATCGTGGACGGGATGGTCGTTGTGAGCCCCAGCGCGTCCAAGCGTCACAACCGGCTAGTCAAGATCCTCACGGTCGCGTTGGAGGCTGCTGCCGGGCCGGGCTGGAACGCGGACTTCGACTTCGATGTTCGGCTTCAGGACATGCCGTTGACGAATCGGCGTCCGGACGTGGCCGTGTACCGCACCGACACGATCGACATCATGCCGGCCCGTCCCGAGCATCTTCTGCTCGTCGTCGAGGTGGTCTCGCCGGGCTCCGAGACGACCGACCGGA
>NZ_CDWWEW010000300.1:4666-5211 GCF_977966315.1 Frankia sp. CeRuru1 | reverse complement strand
GATGACAAAAACCATCCCAGCCTGGTCCTGGCCCGCCGGCTTGCCGCGAAAGCCGACCAGGTCTGGCTCTTCACCACCGACTTCACGATCCCCTGGACGAACAATCCCAGCGAGCAGGCGATCAGGCTCCCGAAACGGCACCAGGCCGTCTCGGGCTACTGGCACACCCCCACCACGCTAGCCGCCTACCTCCGCGTGCGCTCCTACCTCGTCTCCGCCCGCGACCACGGCCTGACCGCCATCGACGCCATCCGCCTCGCCCTCGCCGGCAAGCCCTGGCTGCCGATCCCGCGCACGGTCCGCCCCGCGCTCGCTCTCCCCGCCTGAACCAATATCAACACGGAGCTGCTCAGGCCGCCACCCGTGAATGGACACATCAGGATCACCCGGGCTCCGCTGCGCGGCGCGAAGCTCATGGCCGCCTGCCCTGGCCTGGCGGTTCGTCGACTGACAAGCCGACTACCTGCGGGCCTCCCCGGGACCTCCTGCACTCCGCACGTTCGGGTTTGGTGCTTTGACCCGCCTGTTCCTTGGTCAGGGTGGTC
>NZ_CDWWEW010000300.1:0-4447 GCF_977966315.1 Frankia sp. CeRuru1 | reverse complement strand
GTAGGAGCCGGCCGGTGGGCCTAGCCGGGCGGCCGGCGTAGAGGCCGGGACCTTCCCGGACGGGCCCGCGGTCTGGCGGGCTTGGCGCTCGATCAGGGAGAACAGCAGCAGGGCCAGGCCGACGACGTGGAGCAGGCCGTGGATCCGCTGGTTGTTCTCGACGTAGAGGGGGGCGACGGCGAGCGGGCCCTTGAACGCGCTGTAGCGCCGCTCGGAGGCCTCCTGGCCCTTGTAGTCGAGGAAGACCCCGGCGGCGTCCTTCTCCTCGATGCTCTGGTTCGTCAGCAGCGCGAACCAGCCGTCGGCCTTCTGGGCGAGGTCGAGCGCGTCGGGGTCGAAGAACCAGGTCAGGTGTGGTCTGCCGGTGTCGGGGTCGGGGTCGGTGTCGATGTGCGTGCGCAGCCACGCCCCGACCCGACACTCTGCGGTGATCTTCTCGACGCGGGCGCGGACCGCTGCCTCGTCGGGGTAGTAGCGGGTCCCAAGGTTGCGGTGCAGCACGACGAGCGCCGCGCGCGCCTTGTCGATCTGTTTCGTGCGGGTGGTCGCGGACGTCTCGGCGCGGCGGGCCGAGTGGGAGAACACCGTGCGCACGGGGAACGGCGGGTCGGCGGCCTTCGGCCCGCGTAGGGTCGTGGTCCCCTCGACGACCCGGTGGACGTCGCGCTCGTGGAACAGCTTGTCCTGGTCGCGTTGGGCCGTCCAGTCCACGATCGTGGCGGTAGTCGGGTCGTGGGCGGCGAGTTCGGCCAGCCCGACGAGCGTGCGCGAGGCGGGGGCGACGAACGTGGCCCCGGCGGCGTCGATCGCCCGCAGGTTCGTGTAGGAGACCAGCTTGCTGTCCCCGACCATCAGGAAGCGGCGCTCACCGGCCAGTTCGCGCAGGGCGCGCAGCGCGCCCTCGACCTGGCTGATCTCGGCGGCGCCGCTGTCGTAGGCGCGGGTGAGTAACGCGACCGCGCCGTCGGCGCTGGTCGCGACGCCCACCTGGACCTGTTTGAGGTCAAATCTGTGATCTTTTGGGTGGCCGGGTTTCGGGGTGGCGTAGGCGGGGTCGGCCTGGTCGTAGGCGCCGTACACGGACATGCTGGTCATGTCCCAGTGAAAGCGCAGGGTCTCGATGCCGAACGCCGCGACGGCGGCCGCGCCGATCGAGCCGACGATCGCGTCGGCCTGCTCGGCGAGGGCTTCGAGCGCCCGGCCGCACCGGTCGTCGTTGAGCGCGTCGGGCTCGATCCCGAAGATCTCCTGGACGGCCCACCTGCGGGCCCACTGCTCGACCCGGATCAGCGGGGTCGGGGACGTCAGCCGGTTGGCGATCAGCATGGCGATGACCTGGCCGTGGGTGTAGCGGGCCTTGTTCTCCTGGATCGGGCGCAGCCGGTCGATGATCGCGACGAGGTCGATCCTCGCGAGCAGGCTACGGATCACGGGCAGCGAGCCGAGGAATTTCTCCGAGCTCGGGGGCCCGTAGAGGAGGTCCGCGGCCGCCAGCACGCTGCGAACCGTGCCAGACCGGACGCACTACGCACCAGGCTGATCGCCACGCCGCCGGATCAAGAAGTCACGTAATCAGCACACCGGACGATCGTGCGGAGTACAGGAGTCCAAGGATCTCTGTTCCATCCGGGACTATAGGTAAGGGGAGGGGCGGCCGGGTGAATGCAAGTGAATCTCCGTTGATGCCACGTCACAAATACCTCCCGCGATGGGATGTGACACGGGAGAGCAGGGCGACCCACCGAAATTCGGAGGTGCGGCGACCAAAGAAACATCACCGGCCACCGAAAAGGCCACCTGAAATCGTCGAGAACGTCGTATGCAAGGCAAGGGCAACGAAAAGCCCACACGGCCAGTTCTCTCAATTTTGCTACTCCTGACGCCCAGGATGATATCGCCGATTTTGCGGCTGACCTTGACGTTTGGGCGCGGTCCAATTCAAGCACGAAAGACACGGCGAACCCGCCGGCGCGACAACCGGGGCGGACTGGCCGGGCGGCGCCAGCGGACGGATCTGACGTGGCCCCTGCTACCGCAGGGGCTCGGGCAGGTTGCCGCTGTGGATGACGGTCAGCGAGGTGACCGCTCGGGTGAGTGCCACGTAGAGCCGCCGCAGACCGTGCAGCACGGTGGGTTCGGCGTCGATAACGGCGGCGGGCTCCACCAGGACCACATGATCGAACTCCAGGCCCTTGGCGAGGGAGGCGGCCACGAGCGAGGCGCGCCCGGGAGCCTCGCCGCCGCCCAGGTCGACGAACGGCAGCCCGGCGTTACGCAGGGCCGGCAGCAGGGTGGGGAGGAGGCTGTCGGGGGTCAGCACCGCCGTCGCCCCCTCGGCGCGCAGCACCCGGCGTGCCTCGCCGGTGGTCGTTGCCGCCAGCTGGCCGGGTTCCGTGCGCACCAGCGTGAGCGCGCCGGGGACCGACCGCGAGGAGGTCGCGGCGGCCAGGTCAGGCGCGATGTGGGGCAGCAGCCGGTTCGCGAACACCAGGATCTCCGTGGGCACCCGGTAGCCACGCGTCAGTTCCTCGATGTGCGCCTCCGGCTTGCCCAGCTGCGCGAGCGTCCGCGTCCAGGACGTCGAGGCCCACACGGTCGTGCCCTGGGCGAGGTCGCCGAGGACGGTCACCGACGCATCCTCACATCGGCGTCCGAGTGCGCGACACTGCATCGCGGACAGGTCCTGGGCCTCGTCGACGATCACATGGCCGAAACCGGGAGCCCGCTCGATGAGGCTGTCCGCCTCATCGACGCAGAAGGCGTCGGCCAGCGACCAGCGAGCCGTGCGCGGCGTGCCACCTGGCCCGTGCTTGAGCAGCAGGTGCTGCTCGGGGGAGCTCAGGACCCCGTCGGCGGCGGACTCCAGCAGGCCGGGGTCGGTGAACAGCCGATGGATCAGCGCCGCGCCCGTGGTCTTGGGCCAGATCGCCTCCACGGCCTCCCGGATCGGCCGGCTGCGGGCCAGGGTCTCCAGGGCGCCGTCGGTGAACGAGCGCCCGTTCGCCTCCGCCTTACGACGGATCGCCGCCGCGAGTCGCCGGCCAAGCATGGCTCGCGCCGCACCGTAGGGGTAGGAGCTCGACCGCAGGGCCGTGAGAATGTCCGCCGCCTCGTCGGTGCTGATCGTCCACCGGCCCAGGCGGGTGGCGACCGTCACCGGTGCGGTCGGCACGCCGACGGCGCCAGCCAGGGCCCTGCTGATCACCGTGGCGAGGCGGGCGTCGCCCTTGAGCATCGCGACGTCGTCGGCCTCGACCGCCCGCACCGCCACCGTGGCCGGCAGATCGGCGATGCTGATCTGCGTCACGGTGAACTCCCCGAGCGACGGCAGCACCGAGGCGATATAGCCCAAAAACGCCCGGTTCGGCCCGACGACGAGGACACCAGACCGTTTCAGCTGCTCGCGGTGGGCGTAGAGCAGGTACGCCGCCCGGTGCAGACCGACCGCGGTCTTCCCCGTGCCGGGGGCGCCCTGCACGCAGATACTCACGCCCAGATCCGCCCGGACGATCTCGTCCTGCTCCGGCTGGATCGTCGCGACGATGTCGCGCATCGGCCCGGAGCGGGGCCGCTGGATCTCGCGTTCCAGCAGCTCGCTGGCGATCGTCGAGGCGGCGTCGGTGAAGGGCTCGTCCTCGAAGGCCGTCAGCTCGGCGCCGTCGTAGCCGAACCGCCGGCGGCCCCGCAGGCCCATCGGATCCGCCGGGTGCGCACGGTAGAACGGGCGGGCGACGTCGGCGCGCCAGTCGACCACCAGTGGGTCGTCACCGGCCGTCTCGCGCACGAGCCGGCGACCGAGGTAGATGCGCTGCCCCGGAACCTGCGGGGCGTCCGGTGCGTAGTCCACCCGCGCGAAGAACAGCGGCGTCGTCTCGTCGTCGGCGGTGAAGGTGGCCAGGCGACGTTCCCGGTCCTTGCGCAGGTGCGCGTTCGTCACCTTGTCCACTACCGGGTCACCGTCGACGATCTGTACCTGCTCGATCTGCCGGCGCATGCCCCGCAGGGCGAGCCGGCTCCGCTGCAGGTACTGCCGCTCGCCCTGCAGCTCCGTGTCGCTGCCGCCCGTACCCACCAACACCCCCAACGATGACCAGGTCAAAATTCTGACCAGAGAAGATTACAGGTGGCGCGACGGAGCCGACCGCGGCCGGCCGAGCATCGCCGGTGGCGCGCCCAGCCGGCCGCCACCGGGCCTCACGCCAGTTCGGGGAACCCCTGCCGGAGCGACCGGAAGGCTCGCTGGGCGGTGGCGATCGCCTCCGGAAGCACCTGCGCCGCCGACCGGCCGGCCGCCACCTGCCGCCAGTTCTCCCGGGACAGAATTCGTTTCGCGGTGACGACATGACCGGCCATGAGCGAGGTGAGGAACTCACCGACGCCGGGCACCGCCTCGGCGAGCGCCACCGCCAGGGCCTCCTCGGGGTGCTTCTCTTTGAGAGGTGGGTGG